>NZ_JBQHSE010000024.1:0-57279 GCF_052066395.1 Bariatricus sp. HCP28S3_A4
GAACTATGCAGAAAATCCTCTATTGGCATAAGAATATGGGAAGGGTATAGTTACAATCGACACCAAATATACCGAAAACTACGGTAGAAACTTATAAATAGCAACAAAAAGTAAAAAAGGGACGTTCGATGCCAGGGCTTTTGACCCCAGCATCGTGGCAAAAGAAACGTCCCTAAAAACACTTGACATATTCAAAAAGTAGGGATATAATTTAAAACATATTAAACATAGTTGATTAATAGGCTATGGAAGTGAGGAACGAGTTATGGCAAAGATTTATAAAGGAACACTTGGACTTATCGGGAACACTCCATTGGTGGAAGTAGCGAATGTAGAAAAAGAACTGGGGCTGGAAGCAACGCTTCTGGTGAAACTGGAATATTTTAACCCGGCAGGAAGCGTAAAGGACAGAATCGCAAAGGCAATGATTGAAGATGCCGAAGCGAAAGGCGAGTTAAAGGAAGGTTCTGTGATCATCGAACCTACATCAGGAAATACCGGAATCGGTCTTGCCTCTATTGCAGCGGCCAAAGGCTATCGTATTATTCTGACCATGCCGGAAACCATGAGTGTGGAGCGGAGAAATATTTTAAAGGCTTATGGAGCAGAACTGGTATTGACAGACGGTACAAAGGGAATGAAGGGTGCGATTGCAAAAGCAGAAGAACTGGCTAAGGAAATTCCGGGAAGCTTTATTCCTGGACAGTTTGTGAATCCTGCGAACCCAGCAATCCATAAAGCGACGACCGGACCGGAGGTATGGAATGATACAGACGGAAAAGTGGATTTCTTTGTGGCAGGGGTAGGAACTGGTGGAACATTGACCGGAACAGGTGAGTATCTGAAAGAACAGAATCCGGACGTAAAGATCGTGGCAGTTGAACCGGCAGGTTCTCCGGTACTATCAGAGGGTAAAGGCGGCCCGCATAAGATTCAGGGAATTGGCGCAGGCTTTGTTCCGGAAGTGTTGAATACAAAGATTTACGATGAGATTATTAAGGTGGAAAATGAGGATGCGTTTGCAGAGGCAAAACTGCTTGCGAAGAAGGAAGGCGTACTGGTCGGAATCTCATCCGGTGCTGCACTGCATGCGGCGATCGAACTGGCAAGACGTCCGGAGAATAAGGGTAAGACGATTGTGGCACTTCTGCCGGATACCGGTGACAGATATTATTCTACACCGTTATTTACGGAATAGTTGTGGAAAGCGGCGGATTTTTCCGCCACTTCTTTTGGGATTGATATTGTAAATAGAATCGACGGAACAGGCGTATTATCGCCAGATCCATCGATTTTATTTTGCTTTAGAAAACATGAAACCTATTTACACAGTAGGCAATTGATGATATGATGTCACAAAAAGGAGGCTGGGGAGCAAATGACACTGACACAGTTAAACTATCTCATCACAATAGCAGAAACAAAGTCGTTAAATAAAGCAGCGGAGCAGCTGTATGTATCTCAGCCGTCTCTGACCAATGCTATCAAAGAATTGGAAAAGGAACTGGGCATTACGTTATTCTATCGAAGCGGGAGAGGCGTTACCCTGACGAATGACGGGACGGAATTCCTGCTTTACGCAAAGCAGATATACGGACAGTATGAAAGCGTTTTGGAAAAATACGGGAAGGGCGGATCCTATAAAAAGAAGTTTGGCGTATCGACACAGCATTATTCTTTTGCAGTTAAAGCGTTTGTGGATATGGCGAAGGAATTCGATATGTCAAAATATGAATTTGCGCTTCGCGAAACGAAAACGATGGAAGTGATCAGTGATGTAAATACGATGAAGAGCGAGATCGGGATACTTTATCTCAGTGATTTCAACCGCAAAGCGATTGAAAAGTTATTGAAATCCTATGACCTTGAGTTTCACCATCTTGTAGACTGTCAGGCGTATGTGTATATCTGGAAGGATCATCCTCTGGCAAAAGAAGCATCCATTAGTTTTGCACAATTGAATGGTTACCCCTGCCTGTCTTTTGAACAGGGGGATAACAGTTCCTTCTATTTCGCAGAGGAAATCCTTTCCACAAATGAGTACTCGCAGGTTATTAAAGCGAATGACCGGGCGACGATGCTGAATCTTATGGTGGGGCTGAATGGATATACGCTTTGTTCCGGCATCATATGCGAGGAATTGAACGGAAATGATTTTGTGGCAGTTCCATTCCGGGATGATGCGCAGAACCCGAACAGTGTGATGGAGATAGGCTATATTGTTAAAAAAAATACGGTGCGGAGTAAGATGGGTGAACTGTATATAGAAAAATTGAAAGAATATCTGGTTATAGCTTAAAACTATAACTTGGTATTTTTTTTATATATTAGACAAAGGTAGCCTACTGTGTTAGTATGTATTCAACAAGAAAAACAAAGCAAAATCGAAATAAATGAATTGGAGGAAATAGAGATGGCAAATATTAAAGATTCTAAAAACTGGGGATTTGAGACAAGACAATTACATATCGGACAGGAACAGGCAGATCCGGTAACGGATGCAAGAGCAGTTCCGATCTACGCTACAACTTCTTATGTATTCCATAATTCACAGCATGCGGCTGATCGTTTTGGGCTTCGCGATGCGGGAAATATTTACGGAAGGCTTACCAACCCGACAGAGGATGTGTTTGAACAGCGTATCGCATCTCTGGAAGGCGGTGTTGCAGCACTTGCAGTTGCATCCGGTGCAGCAGCAATCGACTATACATTCCAGGCACTTGCAAAATCAGGAGAACACATCGTAGCTTCCAAGACTATTTATGGTGGAACCTACAACCTGCTTGCACATACATTGCCGCTTACCAATGGTGTTACCACAACATTTGTTGATCCGGAAGTAGAGGGTTCTTTCGAAGCAGCGATCCAGGAAAACACAAAAGCAATTTTCGTAGAGACTCTTGGAAATCCGAACTCTAATCTCGTCGATTTGGAAGAAGTGGCAAAGATTGCTCATAAGCATAACATTCCGCTTGTAGTAGACTCTACATTTGCAACCCCGTATCTGATTCGACCGATCGAGTATGGTGCTGATATCGTTGTTCATTCTGCAACCAAATTCATCGGTGGACATGGGACAGCCATCGGTGGTGTAATCATTGACAGCGGAAACTTCGACTGGAAAGCAGCAGGAAAATATCCGTGGATCTCTGATCCGAACCCGAGTTACCATGGCGTATCCTTTGCAGATGCAGTAGGTCCGGCAGCATTTGTAACATACATCCGTGCGGTCATCCTGCGTGATACCGGTGCAACCCTTTCTCCGTTCCACGCTTTCCTCTTCCTGCAGGGGCTGGAAACGCTGTCACTCCGTGTAGAGCGCCATGTGAGCAATGCGCTGAAGATTGTAGAATATCTTTCAAATCATCCGCAGGTAGAAGCAGTACATCATCCGTCACTGCCGACGGAACCAAGTCATGAATTATACAAGAAATATCTGCCAAACGGAGGAGGATCTATCTTTACATTTGAAATTAAAGGTGATGCGGCAACTGCGCAGAAATTTATTGATAACCTTGCCATTTTCTCATTGCTGGCAAATGTAGCAGATGTAAAATCACTTGTGATTCACCCGGCAACTACCACGCACAGTCAGTGCACGGAAGAAGAACTTCTGGATCAGGGAATCAAACCGAATACGATTCGTCTTTCTATCGGTATTGAGAAAGTAGAAGACTTGATCGCAGCACTTGATGCAGCTTTTGAGGCGGTAAAATAACGGAAATAGAAGCATACATTACAAGATGGAGTCGGCACTCCCTGGATATGGGAGGATGCCGGCTCCATTGTTCATGTCATAGAATTTGAAAAAGTTCTTCAAATTTATTTTTTGTGTGGTTGGGGACTATTATTTTGGAGAAGACTAATCGTTTGCAGTGCCTGCACTAATTGCTTCTGGACCTCGATAAGCTCTTGCTCTTTTTCGCGTATCTCCTGATTTTTACCATGTATCTCTTACTTTATTTTCTTGTTACATTCGGGTTTTACATTGGAAGATTGCTCCATTTGTGAATATACCGACTATCCATGACGGATAAGAGAAGTGGAAGTCTCAGAAGGAAACTTCCAGAATGAAAACATCATAGCGTAGCGGGGAATAAAAGGCAAGGAAATATTGATTTCTATTATAGAAAAAATCAATAAAACTCCATGATGTATAGAAAATGTGCAAAACATACAAATAAAACAACAAGTTTAGAGAATCTATCCGATGAAATATTTTTTTAAGATTTTATAATCTAAAGTGGTATAGTTTATGAAAAGTTCTTAGGAGGTAATTATGGATATTCAATATGTAGACAGAAGAGGAACAGATTGTAATAAATGGGACGGTCAGCAAAACATGTTTGGTGAAGAAGGACTTCATGCAATGTGGGTTGCTGATATGGATTTTAAAGTGGCAGATTGTGTACAGGAGGCTCTTCATAAATATGTGGATCTCGGAGTTTTTGGATATATGCGAGTCCCTGACAGTTATTATCAGGCATGTATAGATTGGGAATATGAGAATCATGGATATAAGATGGAGAAAGAATGGATTCGGTTTTCACCGGGGGTTGTATCGGCATTCAATTGGATCATACAGTTTATGACAGAAAAAGGAGACGCGGTCATTGTTACGACACCGGTGTATTATCCTTTCCTTCATGCGGTTACAAATAATGAAAGAAAATTGGTGACTTCAGATTTAATCAATGATCATGGAAACTACAGTATTGATTTTCTGGATTTTGAGAAGAAGATTATTGAAAATAATGTAAAACTATTTATTTTATGTTCACCGCATAACCCGGTTGGCCGTGTCTGGAAAAAGGAAGAATTAAGACAGCTCCTTGATATTTGCAAAAAGCATCATGTATTTGTTATATCAGATGAGATTCATCAGGATCTTGTTTATGGAAAAAATGAACATGTGCCATCATTGCTTGCAGGGGATTATGAGGATATGATGATTATGATTATTGCGCCTTCTAAAACATTTAATCTTGCAGGAGCACAGAATTCTGAGGTGATTATTCCGAATCAAACACTGCGCGATAAGTGGGATAAATATGTGAAGGGAATTCGAGTACTGGGAGGTAATGCATTTGGCTATATTGCGGCAGAAGCCGCATATCGTGGTGGAAAAGAATGGCTGGAACAGGTTAAAAAACAGATTCAGGATAATTATCAGTATTTGAAAGATACTTTTGCAGAAAGATTGCCGGATGCGGTTGTTTCACCGTTGGAGGGAACTTATCTTACCTGGATTGATCTAAGTGCTTATGTAGCTGGCAGTGATATGAGAGAATTTATGCAGAAAAAATGCCGGATGGCGGTAGATTATGGTGCTTGGTTTGGAGGAGACAGATTCTCCGGATTCATTCGGATCAATCTGGCGACATCTTTGGATAATGTTAAAACGGGTGTTGAGGCTATATGCAGTAATCTTGTGTAAAAAGACTTTAGCATTCATTATCATGTACAGCGGAAATATTGGAAAATTGAGATTTTGTTGTTGAAGTTTCGAAAGCATGATAAACTATGCATAGTGGATTACTATGTTTAGAATGATGAGCGATTAATAATGAGTTCTGGGAGTGATATTGTGGGGAAGATTGATGTAAATGCATGTTATAAAATTGCTTTTGATGCCTTGGCAAAAAATTTAAATTTGGATCAGGTTGTAGAGAAAATCAGAGATGATATACATGCATCGATTATGGTCGTAGAATACACTGGTAAAATCGTGTGCTATGCCAGCGGGGGATATCAAAGAAAGGCTGTCGGAATCAAGAAAAGCTGGATTACAACAGCGATGTATGATCATGCCATGCGTGGAAGAATTCCTGATACGGATTATTATGAGCTCCCGGGGTGCATGGCTGTAATTAAAAAAATAGAAAATAAAGAATGCCATTTGGGGTATTGCATTATTATCTTCAATGATAAATATGCAAAAGAGGATTATTCGGAAATAGCAGATATGCTTCGAAATGTAGTGGCAAACTATTGGATGAACCGTGAAGTATATCCGGATGAAAGTGTTTCTTTTCGCAAAAGGCTGGTGAACCACGATATATTTTGCGGAGCAAAATCAGAACTTTGTTATCTCGCACGTGAAATAAAGGGAAACTATATTATGGCTTGTTTCTCTGGGAAACAAAACAAGTATTCTCTTCCAATGACACAGGAAATATGGGAACGCTCTTATGGGAGAATGGACAATAAGTTGTTTTGGGTTCTGTTTTATGATATTAGAGACAAAAAGGACGAAGAGATTCTTTTAAATAAAATTAAGGAAACGAAGGAAGCATGCTGTGTAAGCTCCATATTTCGGGAAATAGAGCAGTGTGAAAAGAAAGTAAAATGGCTTCATAGAATGAATGAAATCAAAGAATATAACAAAGTAGAAGAAATCATGCTTGAAGGGGAATGGTATGCGCATACAATCTATACCTATGCATGGACGCTCTTAAAAAATAAGGGATTAAGAGATTATTCTGTAGAGATTCTTAAGAAAGAAGATGAAGAGAAAAATACAGATTTGTATGAAACTTTGAAAATGTATTATTTGTGCGGAAATAATATTGCTGAAACAGCTTCTAGGATGTATGTTCACCGTAATACGCTGGTCTACCGATTAAGAAAGATACGTGAATTGATCGGTTCAGACATAGATGATATGGAACAATCAGGGGAACTGCTGGCTTTGATGATGATGAATGATTTAGAACGGATTATGGATGGAGGAACGAGGGAATGAAGCTGGTTCAGGATTTGCCGGAAATATTTGAAGAATTTGGAGAGCAGAGAAGGCGTTCGTTTCTCGAAGTGAAGGAATATAAAGAAAAGGGAATCCCGGTGGTGGGAATGTACTGCGCATATTTTCCTACGGAACTTGCTTTAGCGATCGGTGCAATACCAGTAGGGCTATGTTCGTTTGCGAACGAAACAGTTCCGGCTGCAGAGCGTAAGCTTCCGAAGAGCATGTGCCCGCTTGTTAAATCAAGTTATGGATTTGCCGTGGAGGATAAATGCCCGTTTTTTCATTTTGCTGATCTTGTAATCGGGGAAACAACCTGTGACGGTAAGAAGAAGATGTACGAGATGATGGCGGAATTCAAGCCTGTTTTTGTTATGGAACTGCCTAATTCTCAATCACAGAAATCTATGGAATTCTGGAAGCAGGAGATTATACGTACGAAAGAATATCTTGAAGAATTCTTTCAGGTGATCATAACAGATGAGAAAATGAAAGCGGCGATCCATTTAGGAAATCGCATCCGGAAATCCTTGCTTAGGCTTTGTGAAGTTATGAAACTGGAACCGGCACCGGTATTGGGAGGTGATATCCAGAAAATTGTTTCCGGGTCCAAATACAGATTTGATTTTGAAACAACACCGGAAGTTGTAGATCAGATTACAGATCAGATATTAGAAGAATATTATCAGGGAACGATGCTCGAACCAAGACCAAGAATATTGATTACAGGTTGTCCGATTGGCGGGGACTCTCTAAAAGTAATCCGGGCAATTGAGGATCATGGCGGAGTCGTTGTTGCGTTGGAGAATTGCAGCGGAGTAAAAACGCTGGATCGAATGATCGATGAAGAAGATCCTGACATTTATGGGGCAATTGCGAGAAGATATTTATCGACAGGATGTTCAATCATGACTCCAAATGATAACCGCATAGAATTAATTGGGCGGATTATTGATGAATATCATGTGGACGGTGTGGTAGAGATGATTTTGACGGGCTGCCATGCTACGGGAGCTGAGTCGGCATATATCAATCAATTTGTGACTGAGGAAAAGAATATTCCATATATGGCCATTGATACGGATTATTCAAAAAGTGATGAAGGGCAGATTATTACAAGAATGTCTGCGTTTATGGAATTGATTGCAGATCAGAAAGCAGGGGATGCTCGAATAGATATTAATTATTGCTACAAATTGATATTCCCCGGATTTTCAGAAGATGGAGAAAACTGGGAAAAGGATCTTAACAGATTGTTCGAATATACGAGAATGCCTGTTAAGATTTTGGATCATAAAGGTCAGACGGTAGCAAGTATTGGACTGGAGGAAGGTAAGAAAAATCCGGAATATTGGACCGAGTATGAATTGCCGGAGAAGTCAGGCTCCTGTGTTGTGTTTTACCAGGAAAAATGTTTAAAGGAAAAAGCAGGGCAGGTTGCGAAAATTATCAGTGATTATTGCGCAATGAAAAAGCTGTTTTTGATTCCATCGAATAGAGAAGCCAGTGATTATATGATGGAAAAACCGGATTTCATGTGGGTGATTTTTTATGGAGAAGATGATCTGGATGTTTTGGAAAAAGAATTACAGGATCATTATTCAATTATAGAGAGTCATAGACAGGATAATAAAGCTGTGTATTTGCTATCGGAGATAGAAGGGAAGGGAGACAGAGATCGATTTATACAGGATTACAGGAATATTTTTGCACGGTTAAATACAGACACAAAGCTTATGGTTGGAAATGGGTTTGTATCATTATCCCAAAAAGAGGAAAACATGGAAATGATTCAGACTACATTGAAAATTGGGGAAGAATTTAGTCCGGAAAAAAATATTTACCTGATTGAAGAATACTATCAGGAATTGTCAGTATATTATATGGCACAAGAAATAGATGAAATGGATGATCGCATTGAAGAATTGGAAGTGATTAAGGAAGAAGATCGTAAAAAAAATTCGAATCTTTATGAAACATTATATTACTACCTTTTCTTTAAACAAAACTCTATGTATGCAGCAGCAAGGCTGAGAATCCATCGGAATACACTTCTTCACAGAGTAGCACAAATCAATGAGCTTATACATCTGGATGATATGGAGTGTTTGAAAAGACAGCGGATTCTTATGGTGATGCAGCTGGAACGTATAAAAGCAAAAAAACGCAAAAAATTATAAAAGGAAAACGTGACTGGTAGATGGATGATCAGTCACGTTTTTTGCTTTTCATGTATCAAAAACTCATAGATAAAATCAATAAATAGTCCTATAAATAGAAAATGTGCAGCTTTGTAAAAAATGATAAAGAGATTCGTTCTTTTTGTACGATGAAAACAAAAGCAAGGACTAGTAATATAAAACTGTTAAAAAATAGTATATGAAAAAAAAGAGATTAAGTAAGTGTGTAAGATGCAAAAAAGTTCATTTTGTATGCTTCGGGTAGGAGATATATGAGGGAGAAAATAAAGAAAATTGCAAAAGAGCGAGAGGCGGAATTGATACAGATTCGTCGTACTCTTCATCAGCATCCGGAACTAGCATTGCAGGAAGTGGAAACGGCAAGACTACTTGCAGACAATCTGAGAAAGCTTCCCGGGATTACCGTGTATGAACATATGGCAGAGGGGACCGGGGTAGTAGGGATTCTGAAAGGAAGTAAAGGGCCGGGAAAATGTGTCATGTTACGTGCAGATATAGATGCACTTCCGATTGAAGAACAGACAGATACGGAATTTAAGTCCAAAAATCCCGGGAAAATGCACGCTTGTGGACACGATGCGCATGCCACCTGGATCTTAGGAGCTGCGATGATTCTGAGTCAGCTTCGGGATGAATTCTGCGGAACGGTTAAATTTGTATTTCAACCGGGCGAGGAATGCGGAAAAGGAGCGACGGCACTGATCGAAAAGGACCAGATTCTTGAGAATCCAAAAGTAGATGCCGTATTTGCCGCTCACGCATGGCCGACTGTTCGGGCAGGAAAAATCGGAATAGCAGAAAAATATGCGTTTGGATGTCCGGGAGGATTTTCATTAAAGATAATCGGGAAAGGCGGACATGGATCCTGGCCGTATGAATGTATCAATCCCATTACAATTGCAGTTCAGATTTGTTCTGCACTTCAGGCTGTCGTTGCGGAGAATCTTGATTCCACAGAACCCCGCGTCATTTCAATCGGCTCCATCCATGCAGGAGACGCGGGAAATATTATTCCGGATGAGTGTATCGTGCGCGGTACATTTCGGGCAACAGAAATGGCAATCATGGAGCAGATAGCCACGCAGATTGAGCGGGTTGTTGATGGAATTACTGCGATGCATGGCGCAAAATATGAACTGGATGTTTTTATTGGCGGTGAGGCGGTGAAAAATGATCCGGCGATGATTGAACTGTCTAAAAAGAGTGCGGAAGAGATTCTGGGTGAAGGCAACTGTTATATCATTGATAAAAAGCATCTGGGAGGGGAAAATTTTGCGGAATACAGCAGCCGTGTTCCGGGATGCTATATGTTTGTCGGTATTGCGAACGATCAGACAGAAGGAAGATTCGGGTTACACAGTCCGATCTTTGAAATCGACGAGGAGGTTCTGGCGCCTGCGTCGGCTGTGTTTGCCAATATTGTTTTAAACTATTTTAATCAAGAAACTGAGGTGGAAAAATGTTTAAATTAAGTTATTTTCTGGAAGTGCTTCCGATTATTGCAAGAAAGGTGAATGTTACCTTTGAATTGACGATTGTATCAACCATATTTGCACTGTTGATCGGTGTGGTTGTTGCAATTATCAATTATTATAAGGTGAAGGGGCTGCATCAGCTTACCAGAGTCTATGTTTCTGTCATGCGGGGAACACCAATCGTGGCTCAGCTCTACTTCTTTTATTATGGACTGGCACTTTATAGTGCGGTAATTCGCGATATGACACCGCTTGTAGCTGTGGCGGTTGTTATGAGTTTTAACATGGGTGCTTTTATGTCAGAGAGTATTCGAGGCGCATTACTTTCTGTTGATGAAGGACAGAAAGAGGCGGCGTATTCACTTGGAATGACGAATTTCCAGCTGATCACCCGAATCATTATTCCGCAGGCAGTCAGAGTGGCGCTTCCGCCGTTGTTTAATGATGTGATCAATCTGATCAAAATGACATCGCTTGCATTTATGCTCGGCGTGCCGGATATTATGGGAGCCGCAAAGATTGAAGGAGCAAAGACATTCCGGTATTTTGAAATTTATGCGGCAGTTATGCTGATTTACTGGGTAATCATTTTTCTTCTGGGACTGGTACATAAGGTTCTGGAGAAGAAATGTGCGAATATGTATTAAACATCGGTCTTCAATGGGCAGCCATTTGAGATATATTTTATTATTAACAGGAGGATAAGAAGTTATGAAAAAAAGAATTTTAGCAGCTATGCTGGCAGCAGTAATGGTAGTAGCTGTTGCAGCAGGATGCGGAAAAAGCTCAGACTCAAAAACTGACGCATCAGGAGATGCAGAATCAAAGGATGAGGCAAGAAAAGTAGTGCTTGTAACATCCGGAGCAGGTGAACCGTACAGTCTTCTTGCAGATGACGGCACATGGACAGGTATTGACGCAGAGATGTGGGCAGAAATCGAAAAACGTACAGGTTGGGAAGTGGAAGTAAAACAGGCAGCTTTCGATTCAATCTGGGGAGAACTGGATACCAATCGTGCAGACGTAGCAGCAAACTGCTGGGCTGTAAAACCGGAAAGAACAGAAAAATACTATGCATCTATCCCGTATTATGGAGATGCTCAGTGTATTATCGTGCCGGAATCAAACACAGACATCAATACATTTGACGATTTAAAAGGCAAAAAAGTAGGCTGCACAAACGGTCAGGCAGCTCAGACGATTATTGAGCAGATGTCAGGAGAAATCGGATTTGAAGTTGTTCTTTATGAAGACAGTACCGTTGGTATGAACGACTTGAATCTTGGACGAGTTGATGCATATGCAAATACTACAACAAATGTAAATAACTTTATGCACTATAATGACACCATCAAATTCCGTTTCCTGGATGAGGATCTTACAGCAAATAACGTAGCATACTTTATTCAGAAAACAGATGAAGGAAAAGAGCTCTGCGACGAGTTGAATAAAGTCCTTCAGGAAATGCTTGATGACGGAACAGTAGCAAAGATCACAGAAAAATGGATGTTTGCCGATATGACACAGTTAATTCAGAAATAATATAAAACAGGAAGATTGAGAAAAGTATGGGAACAGAAAAGCCAATGGTTAAGATTGAACATCTGTATAAAGAATTTGATTCGGATACGAAGGTTCTGAAGGATATCAATCTTACAATCAATAAAAATGAAGTAATTGCAATTCTGGGACCTTCGGGAACCGGAAAATCCACATTGCTGAGATGCCTTAATTATCTTACGGTTCCTACCAAAGGAATCATTGAGATTGGGGACATTCGGATCGATGCTGAAAATCACACGAAAAAAGATGTGATCGAACTCCGTAAACATTCTTCAATGGTATTTCAGGGATATAATTTATTTAAAAATAAGACAGCTATTGAAAATGTAATGGAAGCACTTGTTGTAGTTCAGAAAAAATCAAAAGAAGAAGCAGAAAAAACAGCGCTTGAGCTGCTTGCCAAAGTAGGAATGCTTGAAAGAAAGGATTTTTATCCTTCCAAACTTTCCGGAGGACAACAGCAGAGAGTGGGGATTGCAAGAGCGCTGGCAGTAAACCCGAATGTATTATTATTTGATGAACCAACCTCGGCACTGGATCCTGAATTGGTGGGTGAAGTTCTGAATACAATCAAATCACTTGCGGAAGAAGGAACTACTATGATTCTGGTTACGCATGAGATTGGGTTTGCACGTGAAGTTGCAACCAGAGTTTTATTCATGGATGGTGGGCAGATTGCAGCAGACGGAACTCCGGAAGAAATCATCGATCATCCTGAAAATGAAAGAATCCAACAATTCTTGAAATTTATTTCAAATTAGTAACGATAATCATAAGAAGCGCCGCACGTGAAAAGTGTGGCGCTTTTTGAAATTGACATTTTTTCCCGCATACGATAAAGTGATTATTAGAACATTTTATTGAAGAAGGAATCGGATATGAACATTCTTGTTATTGATGCACAAGGCGGCGGAATCGGGAAGCAGGTAGTAGCCGCGATTAAACAGAATATGCCTGAGATGGAGATCACTGCTGTTGGCACGAACAGCGCTGCTACAACAGCGATGCTGAAGGCAGGGGCGGATCATGCGGCCACCGGAGAGAATGCCGTAATCGTCGGATGCCGCAGAGCGGATGTGATCGTCGGCCCGGTTGGAATCGTAATTGCAGATTCATTATATGGCGAGATTACTCCGGTGATGGCACTGGCTGTTGGACAGAGTAATGCCAGACGGCTGCTGATCCCTGTCAATCATTGTGATAATTTCATTGTGGGTGTTTCCGATCTTGCGTTGGGAAAATTGATTGAGGGCGTGATAAGTGAGATCAGGAAAATGTAGAGACGACCGGGAGAAAATCGTTGCTGTTGTCGGCTTGACTTTGGGGTAAATTCTATTTAAAATGATAATGTCTGGACAGGAAGTCCGGTATAAGCGCTGAAGCGTTTTGATTTAATTCAATTTATAAATACAGACGATGACGATATACATAAGAAGGTATATGACCGCTCAGAAGAGTGATTGTATATCTTTTTTTGCTGAGTTCGGATGTGGCTGTAGACAAAATCATTTTTCAGGAGGTAAATATTATGGCATGTTTTATTGTCCCTGTTACAGAAGCGGTTATTACAACAATAGCAGGAAAAGCATTGGAATCTAAGGAGAAAGAGGTACAGGAGGCGGATGTACAGCAAAGCACAACAGAAGTAAAAATTCCATTTACAAGAAAACTAAAATGGCTTACAAATCTTCTTTGGGGAGGTTCTGCATTACTGGCATTTGAGCATTTTTGGCACGGAGAGATCGTTCCGTTTTTCCCGTTTCTGACAGCGATGAATAATCCGGCAGATATGGCAAAGATGCTGCATGAAATGGCGCTTGTAGGTGGTACCATGGCAGTGTGGATCACTGTGATCTGGGCTGGAATCGTGGTAGCTGCTGACCACATCGTAAAACGGCCTGCTGTTGAGGAGGCTGAACTCAAGGAGGTATAGGATGACACTGCTTACTTGTATTTTCGCTGCCATCATCAGTACGATTCTCTGGTATAGGGGAGCGCCGAAGAACGAAATGAAATTACATATTCTGTGTTACTTATATTGGGGGGCCTCTCTGATGTGGATGGTGGATGCCGTGTTTGAGTACCTGGAAGCAGGTGCAGAGGTTTTTGCACCGGCACCACAGGATATGCTCAATGATTTTTTCCTCGGCCTGGCGGTGGTTGCGCTTGGTCTGATTATTTGGCTGGTAATATTATTGATCAAAGACCCGAAAGGTGTTGTGAAGGCATCCTTGAATAAGAAAAAATAATATTTTGTGAGGGATAAGTATGAACCTTTTTTTATTTTTTGAACAGCATCCCAAGGCCGCTGTTGCTTTTTCGGGCGGCGTTGATTCTGCCTACCTGTTATATGCTGCAAGTCAATGCAAAGCGGAGGTAAAAGCATATTATGTAAAAACTGCATTTCAGCCGCAGTTTGAACTGGATGATGCGATTCGGCTTGTCAAAGAGTTGAATATTCCCATGCAGGTTTTAACGCCTGATGTACTGTCATCCGAGGCTGTTGTGTCAAATCCGGACGACCGGTGCTATCACTGCAAACGTATTATTTTTGAAGAGATACAAAAGGCAGCGGAAAAAGATGGATTTACGACGATTCTTGACGGAACGAATGCGTCCGATGACGCGGGGGATCGCCCCGGTATGCGGGCACTTCGGGAGTTATCTGTATTGTCTCCATTACGGGAGTGCGGTCTCACAAAAGATGAGATACGGCAGCTTTCTCGTGAGGCTGGCCTGTTTACCTGGGATAAACCCGCTTATGCCTGCCTCGCAACACGGATTCCGACAGGAGAAAGAATCTCAAAAGAAAAATTAGAAGCAACTGAAGAAGCAGAAAAATTTCTTTTCTCTCTTGGGTTTACAGATTTTCGGGTTCGCCGGATGGGAGATACGGCAAAAATCCAGGTTCCTTCCGGGCAAATCCCAAAAGTGATCGAAAACCGTGAAACGATTACAAAGGAATTAAAAAAATATTATTCTTCCGTACTGCTGGACTTGGAGGTGAGGGCATGAGAAATGATACCAAAGCAATTCTGGAAGCGGTTCAAAAAGGTGAAATGACAGTAGAAGAAGCGCTGCTCTTTCTGAAAAAGGCACCTTTTGAGGATATCGGGTATGCGAAGGTCGATTCTCACCGCGCGATCCGGCAGGGAGTGGCAGAAGTCATTTTCGGTGCAGGAAAGACGGCAGAGCAGATGATCGGAATTGTGGAACAATTGAAAAAGAATGGGCAGCAAACGATTCTGCTCACCCGGCTTTCCGAGGAATCAGCGGAACAGATTTCCGCTGTGTATGAAATGGATTATCATAAAGATGCCAGAATCGGGTTGATCGGAAGTATGCCCGCGCCAAATGGAATCGGGAAAATTGTTGTCGCAACGGGTGGGACAAGTGATATCCCGGTTGCAGAGGAAGCGGCCCTGACAGCAGAAGTTTATGGGAATAAGGTTACGCGCCTGTATGATGTGGGCGTTGCCGGTCTTCACCGGCTGCTGGCACATCTGGATGATATTATGAGCGCCAGTGTCGTTATTGCTGTTGCCGGTATGGAAGGCGCACTTGCCAGCGTAATCGGAGGGTTGGTTGATTGTCCGGTGATCGCGGTGCCTACCAGTGTAGGATATGGAGCGTCATTCGGTGGATTATCCGCATTATTATCAATGCTGAATTCCTGTGCCAGCGGAGTGTCGGTGGTTAACATTGACAATGGATTTGGAGCAGGATATCTGGCAAGCAGGATCAATCATATGGAGGTAAAATAATATGAAGACTTTATATTTAGATTGCGGTATGGGAGCTGCCGGGGACATGCTGACAGCGGCGCTTTTGGAACTGCTGCCCGATAAGGAAGAGTTTCTCCGTGAATTGAACGGACTGGAAATTCCGGGAGTGACTGTTTCCGGTGAGAAGATTGCAAAGTGCGGAATCCAGGGGATGCAGGTTACCGTCAAGGTGAACGGAACAGAAGAATCTGGAGATATGCATGATCATGTGCATGAACACGCACATGACCATAACTGCGAACATACACATGACCATGACCATAATCATATCCATGAGCACGGCCATATTCATGATACTTCCCACGAACAGGCTCACGTTCATCACCATGTTCATTCTCACCATCACCACAGCGGAATGCATGAGATCGGGCATATTGTACAGGACCTTCCGCTATCAGAAAAGGTAAAGGCGGATATTCTTGCGGTATATTCTCTGATTGCAGAAGCGGAGAGCCACGTACATGGCGTCCCCGTGAAGGAAATCCATTTTCATGAAGTTGGCACGATGGATGCCATTGCGGATATCACTGCAGTATGTCTGCTCATGGATAAGCTCGCCCCAGAGAAGGTCATTGTTTCCCCGGTTCACGTAGGAAGCGGTCATGTCAGGTGTGCCCACGGAATTCTTCCGGTTCCTGCGCCGGCAACGGCATATATTCTGAGGAATGTACCCATTTACGGCGGCAGTATAAGAGGAGAGCTTTGTACACCTACCGGCGCGGCACTTCTTAAGCATTTTGCTTCTGAATTCGGAAATATGCCGGTTATGAAAACCGACGCAATCGGTTACGGAATGGGTAAAAAGGACTTCGATACGGTCAATTGTGTGCGTGCTTTATTGGGAGAAACCGAAGAAACTGGTGATACGATCGTAGAGCTGCAGTGCAATCTGGATGATATCACGTCAGAGGCGATCGGCTTCGCGCAGGAGCAGTTTTTCGAAGCGGGGGCTCTGGATGTATATACGATACCGGTTCAAATGAAAAAATCCCGTCCGGGTGTTCTACTTACTGTCATGTGTCGGGAGGAAGATAAAGAAACCATGCTTCGATTATTCTTCCGGAATACGACGACACTCGGGGTTCGTGAAAATGTCAGTCGGCGATATAAGCTTTCCCGGACAATCCGGAAAGTAGATACAGAATTTGGAGAAGTGCGAAAAAAGGTGGCTTCGGGATATGGCGTGACGCGGGAAAAGTACGAGTACGAGGACATAGCCCGAATCGCGAAAGAACAGGAGATGAATCTAGAAGAAGTAGCAAGAAGAATCGATATGCAGGCAGGACGAAAAGCAGAAGATTAATAATGTGCTTTATGTAATATCTGTTTCGTGCTAAACTATAGTTCATTATGATTCGATGCTGGTTCTGTCTCACTTTAAGGGGCATCCGATGGGAGGCTATGGCGGCGCATTAAAGCAATTATCGATCGGAGTGGCTTCTTCCTATGGTAAGGCATATATCCATGGAGCCGGTGTGCCGGAGAATATCTGGACCTCAGATCATGATTCGTTTCTTGAGTCCATGGCAGATGCGGCAGGATCTGTAGTAGATTATTTTAAGGGAAATATGATCTATGTAAACGTTATGAAGAACATGAGTGTGGACTGTGACTGTTGTGCGGTGGCGGAAGATCCGTGTCTGAACGATATTGGTATTCTGGTATCGACAGATCCTATCGCAGTGGATCAGGCCTGCATTGATCTGGTGTATGCCTGCGATGACCCCGGCAAGGCACATTTCCTGGAGCGGATAGAGAGCCGTAATGGGATCCATACAATTGAGGCTGCGACTGCACTGGGATATGGTACAAGAGAATATGAGTTGATCGAGGTCGAATAAGAGAATTTGTTTATCTTAACAGAGAAAATAGTAGTAAAACTAATAATCCATTTTCGACAGTTAGGAGATTTCAAAAAGTCGATAATCCTAGTAAAAAATGCAAGGGTTATCGACTTGATTTGTATTATCTTATAGGCAAAGTCATTGTATGATTTCAGATTTTCTTTCTTATGTATATCAAATTCTTTCATACCTTGTACATAAATAGGGGATTCTGTATATGAATCATGGAAATAAAATAAGTTGGAACTGATTCAGTGATGCGGCTTTTGAGGTGGTAAAAAATAGAATAGAAAAACGGAGTCCGGATTCCCACAGAAGAGGGGAGATGGACTCCGTTTTTTAAAGAGGGTCAAATTATGTCTCGGATATGTCTTTAAATTAAGTCTAAATATGCAGCCATTAATTTGAGCGTGTTTCTAAGCCCATTTATATGTGTGCGTTCCATACCATGTGAAGCGTGAACGCCAGGGCCAATCAGAGCTGCACGTGTGTCATAACCAGCTTTCCAGAGCGCAGAAGCGCAAATATATATCTGCATTATGTACTGGATAACTGGTTTGATGTAATCGTAAAGAGACAATGTAAAGGCGAATGTTATTTGATTCGCTATTGTGACGACTTTGTCTGCTGTTTTCAGAATCAACATGAAGCACAGGTATTCAAGCAGAGACTGGAAGAACGCTTTAGGAAATATGGACTGGAGCTTGCGGAGGAAAAGACAAAAATCTTGGGATTTGGAAGGTTTGCCAGGCAAAACCGAAAAGCAAGAGGGGAAAGAAAACCAGATACCTTTGACTTCCTTGGTTTCACGTTTTATTGCGGAATGGACGGAAAGAAACAGTTTTACCGTTGTAGGGTAAAGACCAGTAAGAAGAAATTGCGCAGTAAAATTAAAGCAATGAAAGACTGGATAAGAAGTCATAGGACAATGCCATTAGAACTGATATTTAAAACAGTCAATGCGAAATTGAGAGGGCACTATCAGTATTACGGAGTGACAGATAATACAAGGGAAGTAAAGAATTTTCTTATGCAGACGAAATGGCTGTTGTTTAAATGGCTTACTCAGGACATTTCCGTTACTCGAACCAAGTATTAAGGTGAGTTTGTTTTACAGATAGAGTATGAAATATAGAGTGAAAAGCCGTATGCGTTAATAGCGCACGTACGGTTTGGTATAGGGGTATGGGGAGTAATCCCCATATCTACTAGAGAATCTGGCACTTGGAAAAGAGGAAGAGGATTATTACAGAGCCGTTGCCTCCAGTTTTATGTTAAGTTGTGACAATGCACATGCAGTACATCCGAACCATCCGGATAAGACTGATAAAAATAATTGTGTGTATATGAATGAAGGAATTGTCGTGAAGTCCCATGCAGGACAGAAGTATACGAGCGATGGTGTCAGCATTGCTATTTTCCGTGATATTTGCAAAAAAGTAAATATACCAATTCAGTTCTTTGCAAATCGCTCTGACATGGAAGGGGGAAGTACACTGGGCAATATCGCAATGTCACAGGTATCAATGAATGCAATTGATATAGGCTTACCTCAGCTTGCAATGCATTCTGCATATGAGACTGCAGGAGTAAAGGATTGTTATTATATGATGAAGCAATGTCATTTAGTTAGCGTCGTGTATCTTAAATGGTTAGCCATCAAAAAATCAAAGATCTGTTTGAGTTAGCTGTAGAACATATTTGTTCTGATATTTCGGATTATTCCCTTCATCCGGATATCGATTTTCAAAGGAATCGAAAGATCTCATCTCAAAAACTTATTTCTTTTCTCGTTTCGCAAGGCTCTTCCTCCACCAAAGTGGAAATGCTTGACTTTTGGGGATTGGACGCTTCTTCCATGCCTACTTCTTCCGCTCTTAACCAGTAGCGTCAAAAGCTGAAACCGGCTGCCTTGGAAGCTGTGTTCAAACATTTTAATTCATCTGCCATGGGATTGCTCCCAAGTACTTTGAGCGATGGCAAATACCGCTTTCTGGCTGCCGATGGTTCGACCTGCACTTATTTCAGTACACCATCTTTCTCTTCCGCTGAATATTATTGCTCACCTGGAAATTCCATCAGAGGGGTCTACAGCATGCATTTGAATGCTTTTTATGACCTTACAACACACACCTATACAGATGCCCTGATCCAGCCTGTCCATTGCAAAAATATGGAAATTGTGACAATTCTTGAGAAGAATGAGTATAGTAAGTTGTTGGCATTTCTTCAGCAGGCAGATCCGGCTGCATTTGTAACGGTAAGTACGGTAAATGAAGTTATTGGCGAATGGAACAGAAAGAAAAGTGTTTTAGGATAGGAGTGAACCGCTATTGTCGGAGATATAGTTTTAGAATTATATTTTTTATAAAAATTTATGTATTTGATTGTGCAAGATGCCCGGGATATAATATAGACGAATTGAGAAACAGACTGTAAGTGGCGCCCTTGCAGAAAGTATAACAAAAGACTTTGGAGGAGAAAATCATGGCAGAAAATGCTTATCGTGTGGAAAAAGATTCTATTGGTACAAAGAACGTACCGGAAAATGTATACTATGGTGTCCAGTCACTCCGGGCGGCGGAAAATTTCCGTATTACAGGTCTTAACATGCATCCGGAAATTATAAACAGTCTGGCTTATATTAAGAAAGCTTCAGCAATTACAAATTGCGAAATTGGAATTCTGGATAAGAAAATTGCAAGTGCGATCGTACAGGCATGTGACGAGATTCTAGAAGGAAAGTTTCGTGACGATTTTATCGTAGATCCGATTCAGGGAGGTGCGGGGACTTCTTTGAACATGAACGCCAACGAAGTAATTGCCAATCGTTCTATTGAAATCCTTGGCGGACAAAAGGGTGACTATACAATTGTAAATCCGAATGATCATGTAAATTGTGGTCAGTCTACTAACGATGTAATTCCAACAGCCGGAAAAATGACTTCTCTTAGGCTTTTAGATAATCTGAAAAAGGAATTACTTCGTCTTCACACCGCACTTTCTGAAAAATCTAAAGAATTTGACCATGTGATTAAGATGGGACGTACACAGATGCAGGATGCTGTTCCGATACGTCTTGGACAAGAGTTTCATGCATATTCTGTTGCGATTCTCAGGGATATCAATCGTATGGACAAGGCGATGGATGAGATGCGTTCCGTGAATATGGGAGGAACAGCCGTTGGAACCGGTATCAATGCAGATGAGAATTATTTGAAGAGAATCGTACCGAATCTGGTAGAAGTGTCCGGCATGAATTTTGTTCAGGCATTTGATCTGGTGGATTCTACACAGAATCTGGATCCGTTTGTTTCAGTATCTGGTGCAATCAAGGCCTGTGCAGTTACTCTGTCTAAGATTGCGAATGATCTTCGACTGATGTCTTCAGGACCAAGAGCCGGTTTTGGAGAGATTAATCTGCCTGCTAAACAAAATGGTTCTTCCATTATGCCGGGAAAAGTAAATCCTGTTATCCCTGAGGTGGTCAATCAGGTAGCGTTCAATATTATTGGAAACGATGTTACAATCACTATGGCAGCAGAAGCAGGACAATTAGAACTGAATGCGTTTGAGCCGATTATTTTTTACTGTATGTTCCAATCTATTGATACACTTGCTTATGCGGTACAGACATTTGTGGATAACTGTATTTCTGGTATTACGGCCAATGAAGATCGTTGCCGCTATCTTGTTGAAAACAGTGTTGGAATTATAACAGCAATTTGTCCTCATGTTGGATATCAGAAAGCCGCTGATATCGCTAAGAAAGCAATAAGTACCGGTGATTCAGTACGCAAGCTTGTTGTTGAAGAAAAACTTTTGTCAGAGGAAGAATTCGATTATATCTTAGAACCGCGGCAGATGACTGAACCTGGAATACCTGGAAAAGATCTGTTGATGCGCGGCAAAGAAAGTGAATAGAAAGAGCAAGGTAGAAAAGTCATGAGCGAATATCGTATGGAACATGATACCATGGGAGAGGTGAAAGTTCCGGCAGAACATTTTTGGGGGGCACAGACTCAGAGAAGCTTTCAGAATTTTGAAATCGGTACCGAAAAAATGCCGCATGAAATCATAGAAGCATTAGTAATATTAAAACGTTCAGCTGCAAAGGCAAATAATCGTTTTGGAAAAATAACAAAGGAACAGATGAATGCTATTGTGGATAGTTGTGACCGGATTCTTAACGGAGAGTATGAAGAAGAATTCCCATTGAAAGTCTGGCAGACGGGGAGCGGAACGCAGAGCAACATGAATGTAAATGAAGTGATTACTCACATTGCTGCAAAGAATTACCCTGATATAAAGCTACATGCCAATGACCATGTAAATATGTCTCAGAGTTCAAATGATACTTTTCCGACAGCAATGAATATTGCCGCATTTATGTCTATCCGACGGAATTTGTATCCGGCGTTGGACAAAATGATAGAAACTATGAAATCTCTGGAGGAAAGGAATCAGCATATCATCAAGATCGGGAGAACACATTTGCAGGATGCAGTTCCTCTTCGTTTCTCACAGGAAATCAGTGGATGGAGAGGGATGCTGGAAGAAAACCGGAAGATGTTAGAAGAGTCCGTGGAACATCTGCGTTATCTTGCTGTCGGCGGTACTGCGGTTGGAACAGGGATTAATTGTCCGAAAAGCTTTGGAGTAGAATGCGCCTTGAATATCTCAGATTATTTGGGTGAGGGATTCCGTGCATCAGAGAATAAATTTCATGCATTGACATCAAAAGATGCATACGTATTTACGCATGGCGCACTGAAAGCACTGGCGGCCAATCTGATGAAAATTGCCAATGATATACGTTGGCTTGCCAGCGGTCCGAGATGTGGTATTGGGGAAATCAGTATCCCGGAAAATGAGCCCGGAAGTTCTATTATGCCCGGTAAAGTTAACCCTACCCAGTGTGAAGCAGTTACTATGGTTGCAGTACAGGTGATGGGAAATGATGCAACTGTCGGTTTTGCCGCATCTCAGGGAAATTTTGAATTAAATGTATTTATGCCGTTGCTTGCGTATAATATGTTGCAATCTGTGCGCCTTCTGAGTGATGCTATGGACTCTTTTAATAAGAACTGTCTGAGCGGCTTGAAAGCGAACGAGAATAAGATTCGGGAGAATCTGGACAATTCACTGATGTTGGTGACTTGTCTGAGCCCGGAGATTGGATATGAGTATGCAGCCGCTGCTGCGAAAAAAGCTTATAAGGAAAATAAATCTTTAAAAGAGGCTGTGATTGAACTTGGTTATATGAATAGCAGTGAATATGATGAGAAAGTAAATCCTGAGAAAATGGTATGAGGTGAGATAAATGGATTACGCAAAAGAATCATTAGAAATGCATTATGATTTGAGAGGGAAAATTGAAATGACATGCCGTGCGGCAGTGGATTCCAAAGAAGCCTTAAGTCTGGCTTATACTCCGGGAGTGGCTGAACCGTGTCTGGAGATTCAGAAGGATGTAAAAAAGAGCTATGCATTAACAAGACGTTGGAATACTGTGGCCGTTGTGACTGATGGAACGGCTGTGCTGGGACTGGGAGATATTGGACCTGAAGCAGGAATGCCGGTTATGGAAGGCAAATGTGTACTGTTTAAAGCGTTTGGTGATGTGGATGCAATTCCACTTTGTGTGCGCAGTAAGAATGTAGATGAGATTGTAAATACGGTTCGTTTGCTGGCAGGAAGTTTTGGAGGAATTAATCTGGAAGATATTTCTTCACCAAGATGCTTTGAAATAGAAAAAAAGTTGAAGGAAACTTGTGATATTCCAATTTTCCATGATGATCAGCACGGAACAGCAGTCGTCACACTTGCCGGAATCATTAATGCACTTAAGGTAGTTGGAAAAGAATTAAAAGACGTAAAGATTGTTACTTCAGGTGCTGGAGCCGCAGGAATTGCGATTATTAAACTTTTGATGTCTATGGGACTGAAAAATGTGATTATGACGGATAGAAAAGGCGCTATTTATGAGGGAAGAGAAGAGCTTAATCCAATAAAAGAAGAAATGGCAAAGATTACTAATTTTAATCACGAGAAAGGCTCTCTGGGAGAGGTGATTAAAGGAGCGGATGTGTTTATCGGTGTATCGGCACCTGGAACACTGACAGCTGATATGGTTCGCAGTATGGCAGATAAACCGGTGATTTTTGCCTGCGCAAATCCAACACCGGAGATACTGCCGGAGGAGGCAATAGCCGCAGGGGCAGCAGTTGTCTCAACCGGAAGATCCGATTATCCGAATCAGGTAAATAACGTACTTTGTTTCCCGGGAATTTTCCGCGGTGCACTGGATGTACAGGCAAGCGACATCAATGATGAAATGAAGGTGGCTGCTGCCTATGCAATTGCAGGTCTGGTAAGTGATGAGGAACTAAATGCAGAATATATATTACCTGCAGCATTTGATCCCAGAGTCAAGGATACGGTTGCCAGAGCAGTAAAAGAAGCTGCAATAAAAAGTGGCGTAGCTAGAAATTAAAGGTGTTTTTTGAGGTATGCAGGTGTTATAATTATTATAGGTTACACTTATATAGAAAACGGACGAAACTGATCGGGTTCGTCCGTTTTCAAATCGTTATCAAAGTGAATAGCTGAGGAATACGTTATGTTTAGCAATATGAGATATATTTATAAAATTTATAAAGAGGGAAGCTTTTCAAAAGCGGCAAAGGATCTTTATATTTCCCAACCGTCATTAAGTGCTACAGTGAAAAAGGTGGAACAAAAAATAGGAATGCCGTTATTTGAGAGAAGTACCAATCCGATTCAGCTTACAGAATGTGGAAAACAGTATATTAAGACAGCAGAACAATTAATGAATCTCGAAGAACAATTTGCAAATTATGTGGAAGATCTGAATGAACTTAAGGTGGGACATCTGGCAATAGGCGGGACGTATCTTTTTTCAGCTTTTGTTGTTTCAACAGCTATTCTGAAATTTCAGGAAAAGTATCCGAACGTGAAGGTGAGCCTGTTTGAAGGAAGCACGCCGATTTTGGAAGAAAAGCTATTTTCCGGAGAACTGGATATGATTATTGATAATTATCCGATGAATGAGGACATTTATGAAAAAAAATATTTTATGAAGGAACATCTTGTTTTGGCAGTTCCTTCTGGTCACCATAGTAATCAGGAGGCAAAGCAGTGGAAACTGACAGCGGAAGATATACAAAATAATGTACATACAAAAAAGGAAATTCAGGGTGTGCCGTTAAAGTTGTTTGCTGATGAGCCTTTTGTAATGTTGAGAGCGCATAATGATACAAGAGAGAGGGTTGAAGCTATTTGTAAAAGAGCGGAAATTAATCCCAAAGTAGCGCTGAAACTGAATCAGTTAATGACCGTGTATCATTTGACGGAGAAAGGAATGGGAAATGCGATTCTTAGCGATACGGTAGTAAAATGTATGCCGCCAAGTCCCGGAATTGTTTATTATAAGATTGATGATCCATCTGCAGAAAGAAACGTTTATTTCTATTATCGTAAGAATAAATACTTCACAAAAAGTATGGATGAATTTATTAAGGTGGCGATTTCGGATCAAAGGTGAGCATAAATATCTTTTTCCCTGCTTGACGCTCCTCTTACGAGGAGGCTGTAAAATGATTCCAGAGCAGATCAAAGGAGGAATCAGAAATGAAGATGCGAGAAGATGTAAAGTAATGATTCATCTTGCAACGATAAAAAAAGAAACGTATTGTGGAATTTCGTCTTGATAGAGCTTTGTGGGAAATGTATAATTGAAATCAGACAAAGTATACCAATTCCCGGGGGTGTATCATGAACGAGCTTTCACAAAATCTGTTAAATCAGGAGCAGGCAATCAAGCATTTCCTGCATGATTACGCAAATAAAGAAAAGGGTGGACAAACGATTCAGAATATTCTTGCTGATGCAGGCAGATACTATGATGCGGACCGTGCCTATATTCTGGAATGGAATGTTCAGAAGACGGCAGTCAACAACACGTATGAATGGTGCCGTGAGGGAGTCGCGGCCAAAAGAAATGCGCTTCAGAATATCCCTGCCGACATGGTGGAAGGCTGGTTCAGGCTGGTTAAAGAAAGAGGAGAATTTTTTGTTTCGGCACAGGATGAAGAGTTTGTCTTTGGATCAGAGACATACCAGATCCTTGAACTAAGAGGGATCGACAGTGCAGGGGTTTCGCCTCTTGTGGTGGATGGCGAGATCATAGGCTTTTTCGGAGTAGATAATCCCAAACGGAATACCGGACATCTTCTGCTTCTATCTGTTATTTCATCGACTTGCTGTATTGAGATTGCGAACAAACGACTGGAAGATTCTAATAAAGCATTAGAAGAACGGATGAAGATCATCCAGTCATTGAGTGAAATTTATACATCGGTATATTATATTGATCTTACAAAGAATTATTTTACAGAGCTCTCATCGGTATCTGATGTACGTACGCACATCGGAGCATCCGGTGATGCACAGGAACGGCTGAATTATTTTTCCCATCATATGGTGACTCCTGACTGCACGGATGAGTTACAGGTATTTGTAGATCTTTCCACTTTGGAGGAACGGCTCAAAAACACCCGGATCATATCGAAACAATATCGAAGTACCATTTTCCCTTCTGCGGAAGCCGGGGGATCGGCGGCAAGCTGGGGACAGTGCTCCTTTATTGAAGGAAATCGGGATCCCGAGGGCAGGTTGACACATGTTTTTTTGCCACGCAGTCCATTCATGGGGCTAAGCTTCAGGAACTGGAGGCCAAAAAGAAACTTCAGGAGACCAATGAGGAGCTTACCGTTCTTCTTCAAAACGAGAAGCAGCACACGGCCATTATCGGTTCCCTGAGCAGTATTTTCTTTGCACTTTATTATATTGATATAGAAGAGAACTCTTACCAGGAACTTATCTCGGTCGACAGTTCGCACCATGTTTACAGCAAAAAGGGAAATGCACGGGAATGCCTGAAAAGGATAGTCAAAACGCAGGTTTCGGAAGAATCCCGACCGAACATGCGGATTTTTACGAATCTGAATACGCTTGACGCGAGGTTGGGGGAAAAAACAATCATTATTCAGGAGTATATTTCTGTATCCGGAGGATGGATCAGATGCGCATTTATTCCGGTCGAGAAAAATGCAGACGGAAGAAATAAAAAAGTGATCTGTACATTTCGGAATATCACTGCCGAAAAAGCAACGATGGGAATCCAGGATAATCTGATTCAGGCGCTGGCTGTCTCCTATGAAAATGTATATGCAATCAATATGAATACCGGAGAAGCCGTCTGCTATCGTATGGGGCAGACGATGAGTGACCGCTACGGCACGAAGTTTGCAGCGGGAAATTATGACCGGAATCTCAGCGCTTATATCGACAATGACGTCTTTGAAGAAGACCGGCATCTATTTGACGATGTCCGTACGGTGGCCGGTGTGAGCACGCTTCTGGAAGATAAACAGGCTTATTATTTTAATTACAGAGTCTTTCGGAATAGTGAAATGCAGTATTTTCAGTGCCAGATCGTAAAACCGCTCAGAGAGCGAAAAGAATTTGCCGTTGCGTTTAAAAATATTGACGAAGAGAAAAAGAAAGAGCTCGCCCAGCAGAAGAAGATTGAGGATGCGCTTACAGCCGTTGAGAGAACCAACGAGACACTGAAGGATGAAATGGAGATTGCCAATGCACTGAGCAAAGAGTATCCGGACGTTACACTGATCAATTTTGAAGAAGACAGTGCCACGACTCTCAAAAAGAACGGAAATCTTATTCCCAAGGATAAGCGCGTCTCAAGACATTCCTACAATACGACCTGGGATTACTATATTTCCAAATATGTTGTGGACGAGGATAAGAAAAAATTGAAAGATGCCGTCTCTGTTCAGAATGTGCTTCGCGCTCTGGAAGAAAGTGATGAGTATGTATGCAATTATCGTGTAAATTATGATGAAAGCGGCACCCATTATTTCCAGGCGGTCTTTATCCGGATCTATTTCTGGGCACACATCGGAAAGCTGGATTATTCTGGGATTCCGAAATGTCGATTCGATCGTGGAAGAAGAAAGAAAACATATCAAAACTTTGGAGACACAAAGTGAGATTATAGAGGGAATTGGCTCAGAGTACTATTCTGTTCTTCTTGTTGATCCGGAAACGGATACCGTGACCACTTACCGCGCACAGGATGAAGACGGCCGTGCTATTGCGGAGCATTTTTGTAAGCATAATGGCTGTTGGTCAAAAGGATTGCGCAGTTACGCAGAGGAACTTGTTTCGGAAGAAAGCCGCGGTGAATTTATCGAAAAACTGTCGTTGGATCATATTCGTGCAGACGGCAAAGACTACTCTTTGACTTATGAAAAACATACAGATGACGGAACCATATATCTGCAGGCAAGGGTTGCGTTTGTAGAGAAAAAAGACGGTGGTTTCGTCGCAGTAGTCGGTACCAGAAATGTAGATGATCTGATCAAGAAGGAGCGCCAGCAGGAAATGGCACTGCAGGCAGCATTTGATGCGGCAGAAGCGGCAAATAAGGCTAAGACGGATTTTCTGTCCAATATGTCCCATGATATCCGCACACCTATGAACGGCATTATCGGAATGACGGCAATTGCCGCGTCGCATATTGATGATAAAGAGCGGGTTCAGGATAGCCTTCAGAAAATTACTCAGGCGAGCAAATATCTGCTCAGCCTGATCAACGAAGTTCTGGATATGAGTAAAATCGAGTCAGGAAAAGTGGATCTGATCGAGGAAGAGTTTAAACTTTCCGACCTGGTGGATAATCTGCTCTCTATGACCAGTTCACAAATCGCAGAGCACCATCATGAGCTTTCTGTCAACATTTCCGGTGTGATCCATGAAGAGGTAATCGGTGACAGCCTCCGCATCCAGAAGGTGTTCACCAATCTGATGGGAAATGCGGTAAAATTCACACCGGATGGCGGAAAGATCCGGCTCTCTATTTCTGAAAAACCTTCGAACCAGGCGGAAATCGGCTGCTATGAATTCGTTTTTGAAGATAACGGAATGGGGATGAGTGAAGAATTCATGGAGAAGATTTTTGAACCGTTCACCCGAGCAGAAGATGGATGCGTAAATAAAATACAGGGGACCGGTCTTGGCATGCCGATCAGCCGGAATATTGTCCGCATGATGGGAGGAGATATCAAGGTTGAAAGTAAGCCGGGAGTCGGTTCGCGCTTTACGGTGACGATGTACCTCAGGCTTCAGGAAGGCTCGGATGTACAGTATGACAAATTTGTTGATCTGGATGTACTTGTGGCGAATGATGATGAATTAAGTCTCGAGTCCTGCCGCGGCATGCTGAATGATATGGGGATGAAAGCCGAGGGTGTGTCTACAGGGGCCGAGGCTGTTGATCATATTGTGCTTCACCATAACCAGAAGCGGGATTATTTTGCCTGCATTATTGACTGGAAGATGCCGGATATGGACGGGGTTGCAACGACAAGAGCAATACGGAAAGCCGTGGGAAATGACGTGCCGATCATAATCATCTCTGCCTATGACTGGTCGGATATTGAGCAGGAGGCCAGAGCGGCCGGTGCAAATGCATTTATCAGTAAGCCGCTGTTCCGCTCCAGACTGACAAAAACGTTCAATACTCTTGTAGGAGACGAGAAAGCACAAGAACCGAATATACCGTTTGTTGATCTGAAAAATATGGATCTGACAGGCCGCCGCGCGTTGCTGGTAGAAGATAATGAACTGAACGCAGAAATTGCAACAGTCATCCTGGGAACAACGGGGCTCGCAATCGAGCATGTGGCTGACGGTACGGAGGCCGTTGACAGAATGGCATCATGTAAGGACGGTTATTACGATATCATCTTTATGGATATCCAGATGCCGCGGATGAACGGGTATGATGCTACCAGAGCGATCCGCTCCATGGATCGGAATTACTGCAGACAGGTACCAATCGTTGCCATGACGGCAAATGCATTTGCGGAGGACGTACAGGCGGCCAAAACGGTTGGTATGAATGAGCATATTGCCAAACCGCTTGATCTCAAATCGCTTGCCAGAACACTGGACAGATGGTTGAACTAATGTAAGAAGGATGACAGAATATGTAACAATTTGAATCTATTTTGCTGAGAGTCTGGCTGTTTGCCAGGCTCTTGCGTTATGAGCAAAATTATTTTCTGTGAATGATTTCTTCCAGTACTTGTTTGTCAATCTTCCCGGAAGCAATGGTGTGATCCAGCCACAGATTCAGGGAATCGATGGCAAGAGCCATTTTCGACAATTCATCTTTGATTCTAAGAAAATCAGGCAGTTCATCTTCCGTAAGTTCGCCGTCTACTGTTATTTCAATAAGACGTTCCTTCGCGTGTGACAGCCGATTCAATGTGGCTAGCATCTCCAGGGTAATCTGGGAGAGTTCTTTTGCATGAATCTCAGGTACATACTCGATTCCAATCGGGCATTCATGAGAGCAGAAATAGTTGCATAAAGAAGGATTTTTGTAGCAGTCTGCCATCGCAAGTACCTCTTCCGGATGCGGCAGTGTCCGTTCATTTTCGATTTTTTCAATACGGTCAGAAGAAATGAAGCCAAGTTTCTCGGCTGCTGCTTCCCGGGAATATTCCATATTTTCCCGGCTGATCTGATAAATATTTTTAATTTCTTTTGTTGATTTTCTTCCCATAATAAAATCCCCCTAATTAATCTGATCCTGAAAATATTATATATGATATTGACAACGAAGGGAATTTATTTATTCTTAAGATTTACTTTATATCACCTCAAAAAAGGAGAAATAGATGATACTAATTCGCAAATGATTTTGTTTATTTGAAGGAAGGATTCAAGTATAATATTGGCATAATCTGGCGGAAAGGAGAATAGGAAGATGAGTATAGAACAGAGAGTCAGGATGTGCCTTATGATTGAGAGAATACACGAACAGAAAGATTACAGTAAGATACTTGGACTGGAAGAAAATTCAAAATTCCATGGGAAAAGAATCGCAGAAGAGGAGGATGAAGAACGATGTTAACATTCATATTTACAATTTTCATGTTTTTGATATTTGGAAAAATACTTGTTTTTGCGGTGAAAGCAGCATGGGGAATTTCAAAAATCATAGCCAGTGTTGTGCTGCTTCCGTTATTTTTAACCGGCCTTGTGGCAGTCGGCCTGATTAAAATTGCATTTCCGGTGTTGTTGATCGTGGGTGTGATTTCACTGTTTGCGCCGAAGCGTTTATAGGAAAAACGTACTGCTAAAAGTTATTTTTAAGTCTAAAAACTAATAAAAGGAGAATGAAAAATGTATCAGATTAAAAATTTTATGGAAAACGATGATGTGAAGGTAATTGATTCTTTGGGAGCATTTTCAGTGGTTGAGTACCAGCGCGACTTAAGTGTTATGCCGGAAACGGCAATGGAAGCATTTTATGCGAGCCAGATGAATGTTCGAAAAAGGCAGGTTGTCTGTGATGTCTCCAAATCGAATGTGACGGTTCAGGCAGGCGCGATGCAGTGGATGGTCGGGAATGTAAAGGCCACAACGGGAATCAAAGGCGTCGGCGATCTGTTCGGAAAAGCAGTGCGCGGTTCCGTGACAGGAGAATCGGCAATCAAACCGGAATATACCGGAGACGGAACATTGGTGCTTGAACCGACGTATCAACATATTTTGCTGTTGGATTTAAGCAAATGGAATGGTTCGGTTGTGCTGGATGACGGACTCTTTCTTGCATGTGAATCCTCATTAAAACACAAAGCAGTGATGAGGTCGAATCTGTCTTCCGCAGCTGCCGGAAATGAAGGATTATTCAATCTGGGTATTCAGGGAAACGGAATCGTCTGTCTCGAATCACCCTGCCCGAAAGAAGAGTTGGTGGAAGTTACGCTGGATAAGGATGTTTTGAAAGTAGACGGGAACTTTGCTATTGCATGGAGTGGCAGTCTGGAATTTACCGTGGAGCGCTCCGGGAAAAGTTTACTCGGATCGGCAGCATCGGGAGAAGGGTTGGTAAATGTGTACCGCGGAACCGGAAAGGTGCTGCTTGCACCGGTCAGATAGTAACAAAGTTGCAGGTCTTGCATTGAACTTGTTTGTGGAGAATGATAATATGATATCAGACATTACAAATATCTGGTCTTGATGCGAGGAGAAAAGATTGATATGCCAAAGGGAACGAATCAGAAATTTAAATTATACCGGGTTGCACAGATCATGCTGGAGAGGACGGATGAAAATCACTATATCACAATGCCGGAACTTCTGGAGGCGTTAAGAGAGTATGATATCACCGCAGACAGAAAGAGCGTTTATTCGGATTTGAAAGATCTGGAAAAGTTCGGGGTTGAGGTTGCGGGAGAGCCGGTGGGTAACCGGTACCATTATCACGTGATCGACCGTCCTTTCGAACTTCCGGAACTGAAGCTTCTGGTGGATGCGATCCAGTCTTCCAGGTTCATCACAGAACGAAAATCGAATGCATTGATCAAGAAGCTGGAAAAACTGGTCAGCAAATATGATGCAATGAAGCTGCAGCGCCAAGTATATGTATCCGGGCGAATCAAGACCATGAACGAGAGCATTTATTATACGGTCGACGCGATCCACAATGCGATTTCGGAGAATAAGAAAATCCGTTTCCAATATTTTCAGTGGAATGTAAAGAAACAGATGGAACTGCGCCATGATGGAGCTTATTATCAGATTAGCCCATGGGGACTTTCATGGCATGATGATAATTATTATCTGGTTGGATATGATTCGGAGGCCGGGAAGATCAAGCATTACCGTGTAGATAAGATGCTGCATATCCAAATGTGTGATGAAGCCAGAGAAGGGAAAGAACATTTTAAGAAACTGGACATGGCTGAATATGCTAAGAAGAGTTTTGGAATGTTTGGAGGAAAAGAATGTCAGGTCAAACTTCTGGTAGATAATGCGCTGGCGGGAGTTATCATTGACAGGTTCGGGAAAGATGTGATGCTTGTCCCGGTGGATGAGGAGCGTTGTACAGTGAATGTGAAAGTCTATGTCAGCGGGCAATTCCTCGGGTGGATTATTTCGCTTGGAGAAGGAGTGAAAGTGGTTGGACCGGATGATGTTGTGGAAATGATGAAAGAAGAGATTAAAAGGTTGACGCGACAGTATGTATAGGGGGGAATGTGGGAAGGGGACATAGCCACCCCTTTAAAGCAGATCAAGGACCTTCTTGAGTTGCTTTTTATTGTACCGGGAAAAGTTTCGTGATAGAATTAAGGTATAAATTTTGCCGGTTGATTGGAGATGCCTGGAGCAACCGGGTAACACGGACAGGGATTTGCCTAAGGAGGATGATCGGAAATGAAAGATGTCATCATTATCGGAGCCGGTGTATCGGGATGTGCAGTGGCAAGAGAGCTCTCCAGATATGAACTGGATATTTGTGTACTGGAGAAGGAAAGTGATGTATGTGAAGGCACCAGCAAAGCCAACAGTGGTATCGTGCATGGGGGATTTGATGCGAAACCGGGAACACTGAAGGCGAAGCTGAATGTGCTGGGAAATCAGATGATGGATGAGATGGCGGAGAAACTGGATTTTCCTTTCCGGCGCAACGGGGCTATGGTCGTGTGTCAGAGCAAGGAAGAGATGGCGGTACTCGAGGAGCTGATGGAGCGCGGTAAAAAGAATGGAGTTGAGGGAATGGAGATGCTGAGCCGCAGTCAGGCGCTTCTTCTGGAGCCGAATTTGGCCGATACCGTATATGCAGCGATTCATATCCCCTCCAGTGGAATCGTATGTCCATTTGAAATGAATCTCGCCTATGCAGAAAATGCAGTGCAAAATGGAGTTCAGTTTCATCTGGAGACAGAGGTGAAGCAAATCGAGAAAATGGAGAATGGATTTCGTGTTCTGACCGATAAAGGAATGTTCGAAACACGATTCCTGATCAATGCGGCTGGAGTGTATGCGGACATATTTCACAACATGGTCAGCAGGGAAAAAATCCATATTACTCCACGCAGAGGGGAGTATTGTCTGCTGGATAAAAACGCGGGCAATTTGGTTGAACGTACGATTTTCCAGATCCCGACTCCAAAAGGAAAAGGAGTGCTCGTGACGCCGACTGTGCATGGGAATCTGTTGATCGGGCCTACAGCCGCCGATATTACGGATAAAGAAGGAACCGAAACAACATCCGATGGACTTGAAGAAGTTATGAAAAAGTGTACAAAATCCGTTAAAAATATCCCGAAACGGCAAATTATCACTTCGTTTGCAGGACTTAGGGCACATGAAGACGACGGTGATTTTATCATTCAGGAAGTGAAAGACGCAAAAGGATTTATCGATGTGGCAGGCATAGAATCGCCGGGACTTTCCAGTGTACCTGCGATAGGTGTTTATGTTCGCAATATTATGGCAGGGCTCACAGAATTGTGCGAAAAGAAAGAATTTTGTGAACATAGAAAGAGAATTACTCGCATTTCGGAGCTTTCAAGAGAAGAACAGAATGGTCTGATTCAAGAAAATCCGGCATATGGCCAGATTGTTTGCAGATGTGAGGGTGTTACAATGGGAGAAATCCTTGACGCGATCCACCGCCCTCTGGGAGCGACGACGCTGGATGGCATCAAGCGGAGAACGCGTGCAGGTATGGGACGGTGTCAGGCTGGATTCTGCACGCCTAAGAATATGGAGCTTCTTGCGGAAGAACTTCATCTGGAACTGAAGGATATACGGAAAACCGGAAGGAGGGATGCAAGATGAGAAGCTGTGATCTGGTTATTATCGGAGGCGGACCGGCAGGACTGGCGGCGGCTGTGGCGGCAAAGAAAAAAGGAATCAATGATATCCTTGTGATTGAACGGGACGAACGTCTGGGTGGTATTTTGAATCAGTGCATTCATAATGGGTTTGGCCTGCATACCTTTAAGGAAGAGCTTACAGGCCCGGAATATGCAGATCGTTTTATCCGTCAGGTGCAGGAGTTGGGGATTGTGTGTCAGACGAATTCCATGGTGCTGAACATCACGTCGGAGAAAAAAGTGACGTTTTTAAGTCGCACGGAAGGGATGCAGGATATCCAGGCTAAATCGATTATTCTTGCCATGGGATGCCGGGAGCGGCCGCGAGGGGCTCTGAACATTCCTGGGTACCGACCGCAGGGAATCTATACAGCCGGAACAGCGCAGAGGCTGGTTAATATGGAAGGATATCTTCCCGGAAAAGAAGTTGTGATTTTAGGTTCCGGGGATATAGGGCTTATTATGGCGCGCAGAATGACACTGGAGGGAGCCCATGTTCAGGTAGTGGCAGAGCTGATGTCATATTCCGGCGGCCTAAAGCGGAATATCGTTCAGTGCCTGGAGGATTATGGAATTCCTCTGAAGCTTTGCCATACGGTGATCGACATCAAGGGGAAACAAAGACTGGAAGGTGTTACGCTTGCGGAAGTGGACGAAAACGGAAGACCGATACCGGGAACGGAGGAAGAATACTGCTGTGATACACTGCTTTTGTCCTGTGGTCTGATTCCGGAAAATGAACTGTCGCAGGGAATGGGTGTCCGGATGAATCCGGTTACGAACGGTCCCGTTGTTGACGAAAGTCTTGAGACCAGCATTCCAGGGGTGTTTGCCTGTGGGAATGTACTGCATGTGCACGATCTGGTGGATTTTGTGTCAGAAGAAGCAAAATGTGCGGGAGAATGTGCAGCAGATTATATCCTGGGCCAGCTTGACAAAGCAGGAAAACGTGGAATTGCGATCGAGGTGGAAGGCGGAATTCGTTATACGGTTCCGACAGAAATCTTGCCGGAACGCATGCGGGGGAATCTGAAAGTACGTTTCCGGGTGGGAAATGTATACCGCAATTGCTACATCAGTGTGTATTTGGATGAGAAACGGATTGTGCATAAAAGAAAACAAATTGTGACTCCTGGAGAGATGGAAGAGGTTATTTTAGAGAAGGAACAATTAGAAGGGGCCAGCCGGCCTGAGAAGATCAGGATTGTTTTGGAGTGCGGTGAAAAGCAGGATTGAGGTGAGCGGAAATATGGAGAAGAAGGTATTGATTTGTATCGGATGTCCCATGGGCTGTGAGCTTCAGGTAGAGATGGAAGACGGCAGCGTGATCAGTGTTTCCGGAAATACCTGTAAACGTGGGGATATTTATGCAAGGAAAGAAGTGACGAATCCGACCAGAATTGTGACGACGACAGTGCGTTTAAGCGGAGGCGGTGTAGTTCCGGTAAAGACGAAGGAGGATATTCCGAAGGAGAAGATCATGGACTGTGTCCGGGAATTGAAACAGCTTGTAATCGCAAGACCGGTTCAGATTGGCCAGGTGATTCTCGAAAATGCAGCCGGAACAGGAGTACCTGTGGTTGCAACTGCAAACAAAAAATAAGCGGTGGAAGGGGAGAAAAAACGGATGAAAAGGAATTTATACTATACTTCGGCGGATGGCGAGACGAGAATCCATGCGATTCTGTGGATACCGGAAGGAGAAGTCAGAGCGGTTCTTCAGATCAGTCACGGGATGGTGGAATACATCGGCCGCTATGAGCGATTCGCAGAGTATCTGAATGAATACGGAATCTGCGTAGTCGGAAATGACCATCTGGGACACGGAGAATCGGTAATTTCTGATGAGAAGCATGGTTTCTTTAAACAGCCGGATGGAAATGAATGTGTAATAAAAGATATTCATAAATTGCGTTTATACATGGGAAAGCAATATCCGAATACTCCCTATTTTATGTTGGGACACAGCATGGGATCATTTTTGATCCGACAGTATATGATGCTGCATGGGGAAGGCCTTTCCGGAGTGATCGTAATGGGAACCGGGGCACAGCCGGAACCGGTTCTGGTTCTGGCGAAACTTCTTTGCAGAGCGATGGCAGCATGCAAAGGATGGGAGTACCGGAGTAAGCTTGTTGACCAGCTTGCATTTTCTGGAAATAACAAAAAGTTTGAACCTGCCCGGACGCCGCAGGACTGGCTGACAAAGGATGAAAAAATCGTTGATGCTTATCGGGAAAATCCGTGGTGTACGTTCACATTTACACTGAACGGATTCTATCAGTTGTTCCGGACGATTCAGTTTGTTCAGCGCAAAAAGAACATTCAGAAAATCCCGAAAGATCTGCCGCTTTTCTTTGTCGCGGGAAGCGATGACCCGGTGGGGAATTTCGGAAAAGGTGTCCGGAAGGTGTACGAGTCCTGTCTAAAGGCCGGGGCTCAGAATGTAGAATTAAAATTATATGAGAACGATCGTCATGAAATCCTGAATGAAACGGATTATATGGATGTATTTGAAGATTTGCGAAAATGGCTGGAAGAAACTTTTGAAAAATAATGCTTGAATTTTCAAAAGTTATGTGATATTGTAAATGCAATCTCAGAAAACATTCTCAGATTCGTTTCGTGTAAATGGCTGCACGATTTCTGAACAGATTCAGTTTTATTATTATATCAATTGATTCCATTTATCAAAATTATATTTATACAATATCTTTCATGGCGCACTTTTTTGTGCGCCATCTAAGGACAGAATCTTTTCTGTCTCAAATATCATATCGTTCATTCTGTATCGAATGAATACCATTTTAATATTTTAACAGGATATTGCTTTAAAGTGCATATCAAAACAAAGGAGAGTGCGAATGATTCGTAAAAGAAAAAGACAGATTTTGTCGAAAGGTCTGGCTTTCTTCTTCCTACTGACTCTGCTGTTCAGACGGTTACGGTACGCGCCGGAGAACAGGATAGCTATCATTCAGATGCCCGGTGCAGCCTGACAATCGAATTGAAGGATCTGGGAACAAGGCCGGAACATACTGTCTTCGACATTTATCAAGTCGGAACGGTTGAGGCAGAGACATCCCTTCATTTTCGATTGCTGGACAGGTACCGGAAAACGGGGATCAATCTGAAGCGGATCCGTCTGGCGGAGGAACAGGAAGAGGCAGCCGCGAAGCTGACCGGTGTGTTGAATGAGGACACACTGGTTGCAGAGATGGAATCCGGAGAAAATGGGGTGCTTGCCATCGTCGATCTGGAACAGGGGGCTTATCTTGTCAGGCAGAAAGGCCCTGCCGATTATGGAAATGTCGCGCCGTTTCTGGTGTTCCTGCCGTATGGAACGAGTGAGAAATGGGAATATGACCTGAAGGTTTCGCCCAAAGCGGAACGCCTGGAACAGGATAAAACGCCGCTGCCGGAAATGCAGATTCAGACACATGTCCTTCCGATCGAAACAGGGGATTCATCTGAAGCGGTGATCTATGTGTCGTTATCCGTGGGTATGCTGTGTATTTTAATTATTTTAGTAGAAAGGAAACAAAAAAGTTGAAAAGAAAAGTATCTTTGATGGTATTTGTTTTCTTCTATCTTAGCTGTATTGCTATTATGGATTACCCTTATCTGGCGCGTATATATAACGGCCGTGTTCAGGGAAAGGCTGTGACAGAGTATGAAGAGACCATTGAAAAAATGGACCGGAACATGTGGCAGGAACAATTGGAGAGAGCTGAGAGGTACAACTGTTTCCTTGGCTCGGGAACGGAAGAGAGGCTGGAAGATCCTTTTGGAAATACATCTCAGAACCATCGAGAATATGAGGAACTTTTAAACGCGGGAAAAGAAGGGATTATGGGGTGGATCGAGATACCTCAAATACAGGTCACACTGCCCATTTATCATGGCACTTCTGAAAATGCACTCCAGAAAGGAGCAGGTCACCTGGAGGGGAGTTCTCTTCCGGTAGGCGGAACGGACACACATACGGTGATATCCGCACACCGGGGACTACCCAGCAAAAAGATGTTTACGGACCTGGATCAACTGGAAACAGGCGATCTCTTTTACATTCATGTGTTTCAAAAGATCCTGGCTTATCAGATTACGGAAATAGAAACGGTAAGACCGGATGAAACAGGGCCCCTGGCAATCCGTAAAGGGGAGGATCTGGCAACACTGGTCACTTGCACACCGTATGGAATGAATACGCATCGGATGTATGTTCATGGGAAGAGAGTTCCTTTTGAGAAAATCACAGGAGAAAGCACCGGGACAATCGAGATGGAGAGGTGGATTCGGGAATACGGGTGGCTTTGCCTGTCCATTGTACTGATTGTATGGCTTTTGATTCTAATAATACGTTTTTGCGGAAAAAAGGAAGATGCAGTCAGAGCAAGAAAGAGAAGGAGGAGAAAGGTAAAAAAATGCGGGAAACAAAATCAATCTGGAAAAAAGTGACGGTAGCTCTTTTTGCGGTGTTTATTCTTGCGCAGGCTGTTCCAAGAATACTGTCCGCAGAAGATAATACGGCAAATTGGACACTGGATGTGTATTATGTGAATGAAACGTCCCTCTACGATACGAAGAAGACGCAGGATTTTACGTTGAAATATCAGATGGAGTTCCATACAAATCAGGATCTGGGGGAAGGAAGCGTAGAGATCCGGATTCCAAAAGTGTTGCTCACCTATCGGGACGGCACGGAAATTCTTCCGGCAGATATTGCCGTGCCGGCGGGAACACCGGAGAATCCGATAGATGGGAAGAATACGCCGTTTAATTACTATGAAGAAGAGGATGAACTGGTATTTTTCAATTATAAGGAGATGTGTTCCGGGTCAAATGCGGCATTTCAAGTATTGTATAAGAACCTGGCTGTCATGAACATTGTTGACATGACAGAATGGTCGCTGACACCCAGGATTCAGGTGACTACAGAAAATGACACAGAGACGGCTGAACTGAAGCCGCTTACGGGGCGTGTGGACACCTATGCATCACTTGGCAGTGTGACGAAAACAACGTATGTAAGCGGTCAGAGCTATACGCCCGGACTTTATACAAAAAAGCAGGCAGAAGCATTTCTTTCGGGAAAGCTTCCGGAAGAATACGAGGAACATTTTGAAAATTACAAATATGTAGTCTGGGAAGTAAAAGCAAATGGAAATGGTACACAGCCATTTACACTCAAAATGGAAGAAACACCGAAGGCTGCGGACCAGACGGCAGGGAGTATTGTCGGTATTAAAGTAAAGCGGGGATTTACCGTGATAAGTCCGATTGATTATTCGGCCGGCACGGTAGAAATACGGGCGTCGGGCAGGCAAGATTCCTGGTCCGGAAGTCTCTATGTAGTGACGGCATATCCGGCAGAGGCAGCCACGGATGGGACGGTGCTGAACAACGAGGCGGCGATGATACTGATGCCGATAGACGGAAAAGATCCAGAACAGAAAAAGACAGGATCGGCCTCATGGACTTACAAAGAATATGAGTGGATCTATCCGGGCGATATTCTGAATGTGAATAAAGAGCAGGATCAGACATGGGAGAGCTGGCTGGAAGTATTCCGGTATGCAAAGGCGAATCAGGAAGATAAAGGAGCATTTCCATTTTCGACAAAAAGTATATGCCGCGGGTATGGTTACACACATGAGCTTTCCGGAAGCGAGATGGGAACATATCGGGAGGGAAGCAGCTATACGGTCAGCACCTTTGACGATACCGTCTGCGCTTATCTGTCTTCCGAAAAAAATGCCAGAGCAATGACGGGAGAAGATTATTACTTCTCGGAAGTTAAGATCATACAGAAAGACCGGGGATATGATGTGTGGGAAAATGATTTTGAACAGCCGGAACAGAATGAGGATGTGGACCAGAAGCTGGCTGTTTATGCGGTCTTTGCAGACACGGATCCGCGGGGAAACGGGGAATGGGAGCATATCGCAGATGTCGGTTGGAATGAAGAAGGAGAGATGACTTATTCTTTTACAGAGGCGCAGCTTGTGAGAAAACCATGGAAAGTCAAGGCGGTACATCAAAGCATCAATTATCAGACGACATGCGAAATATATGTGCAACTTCGGCTACGCTATGATTCCCCGGTGATGGAGGAACTTCTTGCAGCAGATCCGGACCAGATTATTCTGAAAAACAGTTCCGGCGCCGAGGTGCTGCACGATGGCGGACAGTTGACGATGCAGGACGATGCGGCAATTAAGCTTTCCAAAATGCAGATGCATGCGGCAGCTTATAAGACGGCAAAGACGACAAACGATGTGGTAAACGGCAGGGCGCAGGTGGAATATTGCCTGACCGCACATGATGGCTACCTGGTAGAATCCAATGAGGATGCAGTATATTTGAAACAAAATGGCGTGAAGAGTCCCGGAAGAAAGCATCTGGTATTTTATGATCTTCTTCCATATGGGATGAGATTTGATCCTTCCGGAGAAGTGATCGCTGGGCGTCTCAAGAATCTGAGTTATTCCGGTGTGTACAATACACCACAAAGCTGGGATACCACACAGGTGGAAGTGGAAATGGATTCCGAGAGAGATGTGATTGAAAATTATAAGGGAACCGGGAGAACGATGGTAATCTTTCATTTGACATATCAAGGAACGGATTCCTCTGTGATGACAAGAAATTCTAATCAGTATACTTACTGGATGGAAGGCTGGGGCGTCAGCTTTCAGGCGTATTATGACTGGAAAGATGAGCAGGTCAGTCAGTCGGAAGCAAATATCTGCGCTTTTATGCCGGGGCAGGAGGATACAAAGCCGCTTCTGGGAACGCAAAGCGAAGTGGCCTGCGATGACGGAATCATCGTGCCGGAAGGATTTGAGGAGGATTATAAAAGTCTGGGAAGCGACATCAATCAGGACGGGATCACCAATATCCGCAATGTGCTTTACGCAAGAACACTTGCAACGGAAGACATCGCTCTGGCATCCCAGTCGGCTATCCAGAAGCTGGTCCGCGCGGATGAGGACCGTTTCGGGGTGTACCTGAAAAGCGCGAGAGTATCACCTTCGGGCGGCTATACCTATGACATAACGGTTACCAATACCTCTGCACAGCCGATGAGAAATATTGTGATTTTCGACAGACTGGAACATGCTGCATCCGACAGACGAGGAGTGCCGGAAGAGATCGATTTTGAAGATTCCTGGTGATACGGGAGCTTTCGGGAAGTCGTTTTGGAGGGATTACAAAATCAGGATATTGCACCGGTCGTTTATTACAATGAAGATCGGGAAGCGGTGCTGCCCGAAGAAAAACAGTCTCCCGGGGAAGTTCTGACGACGGCGAATGGATGGTACTCAGAGGAAGAGTGGCAGTTACTTGGAAAGACAGCGGATGAGGTACGTGCGGTTGCGGTGGATATCAGCGATAAAAGAAATGGCGACGCGTTCATACTCGATTCGATGGAATCGGCGACATTTCAGATCAAGATGAAAGCACCTGAAAATACAGAAAACGGGGCTATTTATGCATATAATAATCCGGTTTTCTACTCTGTGACGGGGATGAATGGAGCAGAGAGTGTATATACCGTTAGCGGAAATTCCGTGAAAGTGTCTCTGGGAGGCAGCGGAATTCTGGAAATTGAAAAGCAGTTCGTGAAGGAGGTACCGGATGCCGTCAAAGCAGAGGAGTTTGAATTTTATTTAACAAGAATCGAGGATGATGCACCCAAATATGCCAATCAGGAATATCAGCTCTGGCGTACCAAAGACGATGGCACCTGGGAACAGGTGAATGGGATCTATGCTACGGACGCAAACGGAAAGCTTGTACTTCGGGCAGGAGAAAAGGCGGTATTTCTCCGGGTGAAAGATGTGGCACAGATTCGGGTGGAAGAGGAGGAAAATCCATTTTGGGAAGCTGAACAGACGGATGCGACCACCTCAGAAGATGGAATAGAAAAACGGGTAGTCCAGGTGAGAAATACCTATCGCCCGGTATTGTACGTGCAGAAGAAATTGCTGGCAGTTCCGGAGGGAGATGCGGCAGCGGAAGATATTTTCACATTCCAGCTCCTGGCAGATGGGGAGCCGTATGCCCATCGGGAATTCTGGTATGTGGACAGCGTGCGGACGGATGGCGGGATTCCGCAAAAGGTTACAGCGTCCGGGCAGAACGGAATCGGGAAAACGGACAGTGATGGAAGATTTCAGATCAAAGCAGGGGAGATTCTTGCGCTCTTTCCCGGGGATTGCGGGACCAAGTATACAGTAAAAGAATGTGTGGAGAAAGACGCGGATTGGATCTGCAAAACGGATACTGTTGAAGGGATTCTGCCGGTTCAGGGAGCTTCGGCGAGTATTACCAATATTTATCGGTGGAAAAATCTGTATCTGACAAAGCAGATCACCCATCAGGATGTAAATGCATGCACGCAGGCATTTACATTTCGTATCACCGATTCAGAAGGAAATCCTGTTGGCGGAAAGCACTGGGTATTACTGGAAGAAGGAGAGGAGACCAAAGCAGAGGGTATCTTGAACCCGGATGGAAGCTTCACCTGCGTATGCGGTGGAAAAACGGTGAAAATAGAAGGATTGGAGGCGGAACAGACCTATCTGGTGGAAGAAACGGTAAGCGGGGAGCTTTACGAGAAAGTCAATCCGGGGACGGACGAGATTACTATGCCGCTTTACAGCAGTAAGAAAGAGATGGTGATTACCAATGATTATCGGAAACGATCCTTCTCGGTGTCCAAACAAGTGATCTATGATGCGACGGATTCGCAGCAGGCTGCAGAATTGGAAGAACGGTTATTCACGATGACGGTGACGGTAAGAGGAGAACTCCTGAGTGAGTATCCATATACTCTTACGGAGCAGGGCGAGACGGTGGATGGAGATCACAGGACGGATGCAAATGGACAGTTCCGACTGAAGGACGGTCAGACGGCCATTTTTGAGGAAGCGGGCCTCCGGGGTGATGAAATCACCGTTACAGAGACGAAAGATGTGTATTATCCGCAGATCTATCCTCCTTCCCAAAAACCATGGGAGGGTGAGCTGGGAGATGATACAGAAATTATCATCATGAACGGAAAAAGCGGAGGGCTTCTGATCGGGAAAACATATGTCGGCAAGGATGATGATTCCAAAACATATGTGGAAGAAGTGAAGGCAAAGGCATCATCTGTAAAAAAGCACGCGGTGAAGATGGTGCTTCGCGTGACGGATAAAGGCGGAAATACATATCAGTGGCCGACCTCCAGCCAGTATGTGAAGTCCATTCATCCGGATGGCACCAGCGGGAGTATATTCTGGTCGAAGGCAAGTGATTCTTCGGATGGTGCTTTGACGATAGAACCGTGGGATCTGGTTTACCTGACCAGTAAACAGATGAAGGATATTGTGTCATATTCGCTGGAAGAGGTGGAAGAATCTCGGCACCAGATCCGTTACTGGAAGGACAATAAATGGATGATCATCAGTCAGGATACACCCAGGGGAAATCAGCCTGTTAAGGGAAAACTGAATGAGATGGCGTTTGCTTCGATTATCAATAAAGTAGAAACCATGGAAATGACCGGCAGTATGGCGCAGAAGCGTATGCAGATCGGAAGTGAAGAGGTACCTGAGGGAGCAAGGCTGGTATGGCGTGTGGAACAGTATGACGGAGCCGGATGGAGCCCGGCGGAAGGGACCGAGTATCTGTCCTTTGACGCGGCAGGCATAACCTGTAGCGAAATCCTAAAGACAGGAAAGGAAGGAAAGATTATACTGACTAAAACAGCGAATGAATTTCCTTATATTCAATTTTGTGAAGATCGGGTCTACCTGAACCAATATGGAAATGCATCAGAAGGAGATCTGAGAATTGTTGAATTGACAGAAGAATCGGATGAGAGCTGGGGATTTCTGGTGGGATACGGAACAGAGGAGAATCTTGTGGAGTACAGCTGGGATCTGGAGCCGGAACGGGCGATCGCTTTCGTGAACGGAAACTGTGATGCCGCTATGGATATAGAGAAGAAAATGGATGGAGCTTCCGATGAGATTTTTGTTATGAATCTGAAACAGGTAATCTCGATTCGGAAGAATCCGGTGACAAAACCGGAAGACATAGCCGCAGAGCGGGCAGCAGCCGGCATTCCATATCGGATATATGACAGGAAAAGCGGAAAAGTGGAGGGTGAAGGAATAACCGGTGCAGAAGGAGAGATACAGATGAAGGCGGGCCAGTATGCCCGGCTGGAAGTCCCGGGCGATACCTTGTGGACCGTGTCCGAACAGGGGGAAGCGTCCTATGTACTTAGAAAACTGAGCGGGACTTCCGAGAAAAATACGGTCAAGCTCGGGAGGAACCGAATGCTGATCCGCCGTGAGATCCCGGAAGGGCAGATCGAGGAAATCATCCTTACACAGGCTATGGTGAATCAAGGCGTGGTTGACGCATCCACCCGTCAGAAGGTGAAGCTGAACAGCGGGGATGTTGTGATACCGAAAATGATCTTAAAGGATGGAAAAGTGTATGTTGTGGCAGGAATCGGAGAGAAAGCATTTTACAGAAATAAGAGTATTACCGGAATTACGTTCCCGGATACGATTAAGACTATAGGAGATGACGCATTCTACCTTTGCAGAGGGCTGGAAAGCGATCTGGTTTTGCCGAAGGCACTTAAGTCGGTTGGAAACCGGGCTTTTATGGAATGCAATTATATGACCGGAGAACTGGAGATTCCGGAAAGTGTCGTGACCATAGGCGAATCCGCATTTTCGGGCTGCAGATCTCTTACGGGAGAACTGAAAATACCGGAAACAGTAAAAGAGATAGGAAGCGATGCCTTCGGAGCCTGCATGGGATTTACCGGAACGCTTGTTATGCCGGGGAGCGGTACAGTTATGGGAGAACGGGTGTTTAACAATTGCCATGGAATTACAGAGGTTGTTATTCCGGAGGATATCACACGGATTGAAACGCGGACTTTCTTTGCTTGTAAAGGATTGAAAAAGGTATGGCTGACCGATCAGATTACCAGTATCGGAGATTACGCGTTCGCTTCCTGTGAAGTCCTGGAGGATCTGAAAATAGGAAATCATCTGGAGACGATAGGGGGAAGGGCTTTTCACAGCTGCTATGGGTTGAAAGGCCAGCTGAATCTGCCTTCCAGTATTCAGACCATTGGGGAAAGTGCATTTTATGATTGTACCGGACTTACCACGATCTATATTGACAGGCCGAAGGATTCTGTTGAAGGTTCTCCGTGGAATTTTCCGAAAGGAAAGGTAGGGATACTATGGAAAGAATAAGAATTCTTACTGTAAAAATAATGATGTTCTGTATCTTGATCGGTTCCTGCCTGGGGATGATGGTTGTGTTTGTACAGGCCGAAGAAGATATACCGGGAGTGATATTTGAAAACAGCAGGAATGAGGCACCGGATCTGTACATTAAAAAACAGGTGAAAACCGCCATGGAAGGATATGATCCGCCGGAAGATCAGGAATTTTCCTTTGTATTGAAGCTGGATGGAGAACTGGCGAAAAGGTTGGAATATAGAGTGTTTGATAAAGAGGATGAGGAAATCTTTGATCGGGATATCCTGGGGAATCGAAAACGATTTCAGACGGACCGTTCCGGAACGTTTGCACTGAAGGCGGGCCAGACGGCATTGTTTGAATATGTGGGTTCGGGAGTCAGGTATGAAGTGACAGAGCAGCCGGTCGAAGATTACGTTCAGATCCAGCCGCAGGGAGAAAGCGCTGCGGTCGGAACGGTGCCGCCTTCCGGAGCATATGTGAATTTTGTGAATCTTTATATTCCCAAAAGTGATCGGGATACGGCAAATCTGATGATTCAAAAGAGTATTTCCTTTCCGGAGGGGTATGAAATGCCGGAAACGCCCTGGTTTTCCTTTCAATTACAGCTGGATGGCCGGAAATTCTCTTTGGAACAATATGAAATACATGATTCAAGAACGGATGAACTGTTGGATAAAGGAGTAACGGATTCGGAGGGCATATTTAAGATAAAAGGCGGATGCACGGCTGTATTTCGGGAGATACCGACGGATATAGATTATCTGGTTACCGAGAAGCCGGAAGACGGATGGTACAGCACCAAAGAGACCTCTTTAGAAGGAACGGTCACTGCGCCCGGAACGATTGTAAATTTTAATAACAAAAATGTTTCTTTTGCAGTCAGTAAAGAAGTAGAAGGCGGTGAGTCGACCGAAGAATTCCGGTTTCTGCTTACGAAAGCCGACCGGACTGTCTGGGCGGACGCGGCATATTATCTGTATCGGACCGTGGATGGAAAACTTGTTGATGACCTGGTTCATCAGACCGAAAAGGATGGAAGCTTCCTGATGTGTCACGGACAGACGGCTGTTTTTATCGGCGGAGAGCCGGGAACAATTTACAATGTTTCGGAAATTGCGAATCCGGACTATGTTCAGGTGCTGCCTGCAGATTCCAGAGGATATACAGATAAAATGGTTTTTGATGGTGTGGAAGTGCTTCCCTTTATAAATAGGAAGGAATCGAATGCGGGGACCTTAAGTGTGACGAAAGTAGTTGAAAATGTGAAAGGAACAGCGGTATTCGCACAGGATGAATTCGGTTTCCTTTTATATAGGAAGAAACTCAGTGAAAATGAGCAGGAATCTGTCTATGAACCTGTGAAAAATGCGGATTTTGTAATCAGCTCGGGCGATACGGAATTGACCGGGCAGACCGATGCAGAAGGAAAGTTTACCATCAAGGCTAACGAGACGGTGAGATTTACCGGACTTGATTATGGAGAATATAAAGTAGAAGAATCGCAGCTTTCCATTGAATATGTGGCGAAAGATGGCCAGAAAGTTCAGGAAGGGATTTTGACGGAAGAGGGCTTGCAGTTTACATTTGTAAATCTGTATTTGTGTAAAGAACTCGATCTGTATCTGACTAAAAAAACTACAGATGGACAGCCACTGGAAGGTGCATCCTTTATGCTCTATCGGGATGCGGCGCTTACCAATGCGGTAAGGGAGGAGCCTTTTGTGAGCGGAGCGGATGGCATGGCAATTATTTCTGATTTAAAGGCAGGAACCTATTATTTGAAGGAAATCCGGTCACCGGAAGGATATCGGCTGTGGGAAAACCCAATCAAAATCGATGTTATGCGTGTAGGGGCAAATATGGAAGTGACGGTTGATGACAGCCTTTTGGGAGCGGATGAAGCGGGGCAGATTTATACGAAGCTGTATCAGGATCGAGATGATGAAGCCTATATTACCGTTTATAACAGCAGAAATTTTATGCTCCCGATGACAGGCGGAACAGGTGTATTCCTGTTCACGTCACTTGGTATGCTGGGTCTTACGATTGGCACATTGCTCTATAAAAAGCAATGTTCTCATCGTGCAAATCAGTGAGGATGTTGTTTGAAAATAAAAGAAAAGGAGAAGAAACAATGATGAAACAAATGACAAGAAACAAAGCGGCAGGAAGGAAAAACAAGAAAAAAAGCATGCAGTGGGCGGCTGCGGTAATGGCACTTGCTCTGACCGGAATGAATGCGTCCGAAATGGCGGCGATGATACCGATGCAGGTAAAGGCTGCCGAGACAGCCAATTCCATCATCGACGGAACGCAGACGACGGGGAGCCTGGTCATCAAGAGAATGAGTAAGGAGACAGGGCAGGCGGTTCCGATTGGCGGTGCCAGATACTCCATTTATAAAATCATGAGCTTGATTCCGGGAAGTACAGTGGGAGAATTTGCATCATTTGAGAAAGTAGCAGCGTATCAGGACGTACTTAAAACGGTTCAGCCTGATGAATTGTTCGGCAGTTATTCGGCTGCAGAACTGGATGCACTTGCGATACGACTGGAGCAGGCTGCCGCAGAGCAAACGCCGACTGCCTCCGGGATTACTGCAGAAACAGACGGAACCTATACCTTTGAGAATCTGGCACTTGGTTATTATCTGATAGTAGAGACGAAAGCGCCGGACGGTTATGTGGCAGGAAAGCCATTCCTGGTGTCAATTCCCTCAACCGATAATTACCAGAGCAATGCGGCAGGAACAAAATGGGTCTATGATGTGGCAGTTGCTCCGAAAAGCGCAGAAATATCCATTGATAAGAAGCTGGCGGACTCTGAAGACGGAAGTGTGAAAGAAGGAGACTACGTACAATATGTCATAGAAACTTCGATTCCGGAATATACAGAAGATTACACCAACCCGAAATTCATAATCAAAGATACGATGAGCGACGGACTGGAAATTCTGAATGATACCACACACCCTGTTACGATCAAGATAGACGGGATCCCGATCAGCGCATCATTAGATACCTATGCATTCACGGCAGAAAACAAGACCGGCACAGCGGAAGATCTAAGCATACAGTTCCAGCCGGATTATATTAAGCAGAACCTTGGGAAAGCTGTGGAAGTGACTTATTTTGCCAAAGTGAATGACAAGGCAGTGATGGGAATCACAGGAAATTCAAACCAGGCTGTCCTTGAGTATCACAACAAACCGGGAACAGATGCCCAGGCCGAATCGGCTGAAATCAAAGTCTACAGCTTTGGCATCGAGGTGGAGAAATTTGCAAAACCATCTGCTGCCCTGGAAGGAGCCGTGTTTGAGCTTTACTCGAACGAGAATCTGTCCGCAGAAAACAAAATCGGGACAGCAACTTCGGACGAAGACGGAAAACTGCAATTCTCCCGTCTTGATGAAGGAATCTATTATCTGAAAGAAACACAGTCACCTGCAGGCTATACTCTGCTTGCAAATCCAGTCAAAATTGAAATTACAGCATCCGAAATGAATCAAGTTGCAACAGGCACATTTACACTCAAAGTGAATGATAAAGAAATAACAGCGACAGATGGATCATTCGTGACAAAACTTAATACGGATTCCGGTATTTCCACGGTTGCGGTGGAGAATCAGAAGGGCTTTTCGCTACCGGAAACAGGCGGGATTGGCATCATGATCTTTCTGGGAATAGGAATTGTGGGAATCTTGATCCTTTCCGGAATTATGGTTAAAAAGATGAAACTTTGATGAAATGATATCAATAATTTACAATCTCCTCAAATAATGGTATAGTAATGAGAAGTAAGGTATGTATTTTTAATGAATTTGGTGAAAGTTCATATTATATAACTTCGGATGCAGGTAACAAATCAGCCGGGCTCTGAATATATATCATGTGAAAATGAGGGACAGGAAAGCATGGAAGAAAAGAATCGATTCAGCAAATTATTGAATAATCTGATGACAGAAGCAGAACTGAAGAATAATACACTGGCACAGGAGCTGCAGTACGATGTATCCTATATCAGTAAATGGGTGAGCGGGCGCATGATTCCGGCAGAAAAGTCATCCAGGAAAATACTGGATGGAATCAGCAAATGCATTGTCAATAATGCCAGCGAAGCGGGAAGAAGAAGTCTCATGGAGAATTATCAGGTGGATAATATCGGGGATCTGAAGAGCGCGATTCTGGATAATATAATGGCGGAATACAATTATGTAAATGAGATGAAGAAGAATACCGGCAATGATGTGGCACCCAAGACATTATTTTTCCCGGAACTGAATCTGTCGCAATACATCGGGAAAATGCATCACCCGGTTCTGCGAAGGGTTAATTCGCTGGATGTTGTGGCGGTCATGGATCTGATGTCGGTGGATCATGAATACCGGATTCAGTTTACGATGATCGAGAATGAGCATATCCCGGATCACAGAGGATATCCTGACGTGCATTATTCCATGATTCTGAATATACAGCTGGAAAAATGGGATTATCTTTATGACACGTTATTCCTGATCCATCTTCTCACGGATAACACGTTTGTTGATTTCCAACTCTACGGCGACGAACAAGCGGCAGGTCGGCTTATCTTTGCGGTGAAGGATGATTTCGTAATTAGCGGACTTCTTATTAACACTGACAGATGCATCTCAGTTGCTTTGAGTGAAGAAGTGGATAATTGTAATACAATTTATAAAAATATGAAGGCATTCTGCAGTAAAGAGCGTCTCCTTTTCCGAAGAGTTCAGATGAGTGATCTCTTGCTTCAGCACGATTATGTACATAATCTCCTGTCACCGAATCTGAGATGGGTCATCGGGCATTTGACGGAGCATTTCCTTCCGGATGAGCTTTTTGAAGAAATTCTGGAAGAATTAAGTCTTACCGGAAAATTGACGACGAGCGTTGAGGTGGTTCGAAACACGCATCGGCTTGCGAAAAAGGTGATGGAAGAATCACATATCCGGATGATGATTTATGAAACGGCGTTTTCGAATCTGGTTACAGCACACAGTGTGGATTTCTATAATCATAAAGTTTATCTGAGTGCGGAACAGAGAATGAAATATATGAAGCACATGCTGGCTTTGTGTGAAAATTATGAAAATCTGGAAATCCGTCTGGTTTATGGTAAATTCATTTCTGATTTTGAATTCGCAGATGATCAATGTATATTTCTGTCGGATACGATTTCCTGTATACGGCTGAAAAATGTGGGAAGTCCGAATAATATGATGTTAGTGAACCGGTTTGACATGCAGAAAATACTGGAACAGTCATTTGAAACGTGCTGGGAATATGAAGATAATGTTGTGATTTACGAAAAAGAAGCCATTGTTGATTATGTAAAGCACATGATGCACGGAATGGAAATGGTCATGAACATGGAATAATCAGAAATAATATGGCACGATGTGAATAAATGGAAGCGTGTAATTCGAAATGAATCACACGCTTCTGTTTTTTGTCAAAATGACTCCCGTGTGTTCCTGTTTACACTGTGCTACACTGGTAACAGTTTTTACAGCAAATACAGAAAATACAAGAAGGAGTTAGTTGTGATGAATGTGAATGAGAAAATGACCGGGAAACCAAGTGTAGATCGTCCGTGGATGAGATATTATCCGGAAGCGTTAATCAGTGGATTAGAGGTACCGAAGTGTACAGTCAATGAATATTTGAAAATGAATTGCCCGGGAGATGAGGTCGCGGCGATGCATTATTACGGAGCGGATATTCTCTGGCGGGAAGTATTTGAGAATGCAGAAGCGGCAGCTCGCTCTCTGAGTGCATTGGGATTTGGAGAGAATGATCAGATTCCGGTATTCCTGCGTTCGGTTCCGGAATTCGTGTATCTGCTTCTGGGGGCAGAGAAGATTGGTGCCTCCCTGCTTTGCAGAGATAATACGTTGGAAGAAAATGTGGAAGCCGTTGCCAAATCCGGTGCGAAGGCGATCGTAGCACATGATTTTCTCCAACAGAATGAGCTGGAAGCATATCTGGCTGGAAGTGAGACGAAGAAAGTGGTTCTCGTGAATCCCTGCAATTCCTGCAGCCGGAGCGATATGCCGGATTATATTCAGAAATGTCTGGACAACAATTATGCCGGGCAGGAAGCACATGGACCGGCCTCTATGAGCTGGGATGAATTTATGGAACTTGGAAATGAATATACCGGAACGGTAGAAGCACCGGTGGATGTGAATCGTCCCCTGCTTCGTGCATACACAAGTGGTTCCACCGGCCCGTCAAAACAGGTGATCCATTCTTCCTATACCATGATCGGAACCATTCATCAGATGAATTTCTATGCGGGTTCCGATGCGTTCCGCCCGACCTGGCTGGTGACCGCGCTGCCGCCTGCTCTCGTAGCGGTGGTTGTGTCCATGATATTAATGCCAATGGCATCCAATAAATTGTTGATTCTGGATCCGTTCTGTGATCCGATCGATGTGGATCTGGAAGTGATGCGTTATCGCCCAAATGCATGGCCGACCATTCCGATGTTCATGGAGATTCTCATGTATAACGGCCGTGTCCCGGAGGATTACGATATGTCACATCTGCTTGCTTCGGGAGTGGGATGCGAATCCTATAATAACAAGCAGATCCGGAATGCGCAGAAATTCCTGAATGCCCATAACTGTAATGTTCGATTTACCGTTGCATACGGATGCAGTGAAGGCGGTTCCAATATGACTCTTCCTATGTCAGACAAGGAAATGGCAAATGGTAATGTCGGTATTCCGCTTCCGCTGAGCATGATCAGCATCTTCAAACCGGGAACACAGGAAGAACTGGGATACAATCAGCTTGGGGAGATCTGTGAATGCGGCCCAGGTGTCATGCTCGGATATGATACAGAAGAAGCGACAGCGGATGTGCTCCAGAAGCATGCAGATGGCAGAATCTGGCTTCATACCGGAGACATCGGATACATGGAAGAAGACGGAAGCGTGCATGCATTCACCCGCGGAGCAGCACCACGCTATGGCGGTGGGGATCTGGCAACTCTTCAAATGGAAAATTTGGTAGCAGATGCAAATATCGCAGGAATCCATGATGAATTCTTCGTGGTGGCACCGGATAACAAGCATAGTGGATATCATCTTCCGTATCTGTATGTCATGCTGGAAGAGGGATATTCGGTTGAAGATGTTGAAGATGAGATCCGGGCCTGCCTTGAGAAACATATGCAGCCGGTTCGAATCACGGAACTGCCGGAACGCCCATTCTTCCATTTCAAAACCAATCGTCTTGGACTTAAGAGTGAGATCCTGGCAAGTGGATTCGGAGAAGAAAGCAAGAAAAAGGAAAAGAAAGAAAAATATGCATAGCATGTCGGTGGACAAATTTGGGTATAACTTTGTTGAAAAATGTGACAACATTTAGTGGAATAAATTGGGTATATTTCTGCTTGAAAACAAGTAGAATTCATGCTAATCTTAGAGTAGCATTTCTGCGCCTTTTACTGCATCCGGAGGGGGTAATAATGTGAAACATCAAGTCAGCTAGGTTTGCAGTAAAGTGAAATGTGAACAGCTTTTGTCCACAATAATCCGTGGAAAAGTTGTTCGTGCAGTCAGTGCATTTGCACAGATTGTGGTAACTTTTCAACAAATAATTAATAAAGGAAGGAAAATTATGAAAAAAAGGATGAAGAAACTAGCGAGTCTTCTCCTCTCCGTCTCTATGACGTTCAGTATGATTTCGTTCCCTGTATATGCGACCCCAGCTGACGATACAGAAAATGAAACTGCTGTTACGACAGAGAGCCCGGAGACAGAAGAACCCGCCGACGCTGCTGGCGAGACGACTGAACCGGTGGCCGAAGAACAAGAAACAACGCAGCCGGAACCGACGAATCCGGATACAACTGAACCGGAGGCACAGCAGGAAGAAGAACAGCCTACAGTTACTCCGATTGAGGAGAATTTTACAGGGTATACGGTACATGCGGAAGATATTGATGTGTCAGGTGTAACACCGTACAGTGTACCGGTGGAAGAAGACGTTACAGTAGATGAGAATGATCCTGTGATGAGCACCATTGAGGAAGAACTGCAAGGTATGACAGTTCTGGATGAGGAAGGAAAGTCAGTCCCCTTAACAAAAGAGCAAATTCAGCAGGTTCTGACTATGTGGGAAAACTATCAGGATCAGTGGGCAGCTAATGCTAATGTACTTGGTGTACAGCTCCCATTCTTCCTCTCTTATAATGATAGTGAGAAAGATGGACTTGGAGTTCTGGGAGAGATGCTGGTTCTGGCAGATGTGCCGATTGAAGATGTAAGATCTGGTAAGTATAGTTTCGATGATCTTATGGGAATGATTCAGAACTTTTACTATGCTGATCAGTTTGGTGTCAAATTCTATGGAGATGCTATTGCTAAAAAACGTAATGCAGCATTGGCGGAAGTAAAAAAATCCGGTGCTGAGACAATGGCTCAGAAAATGCTCGTTCTGAATGACTGGATTGCGCATAATGCTACCTTCGATATGTCATATATCATGCAGGATGATAAGGGTAATCCTATCATGGTAGCACAAGAATCTAAGGAACATGAGCATTATGATGAAATTTATAGTGCAATGCATGAACTGTATACAGATCAGATAACAAAGCAGTTCCATGATCAGATTTTTGCAGGCATTGAAGCGGATCTTCGTCAGCAGTATTATGAAGGTGCTATTAAGAATATCATTTATCAGCAAGCACTTGGAAAAGCGGAATCTGCCGCAACGGAGGATGAAAAGGCTGCGGCGAACGAAGTGGCAAAAAATTATATGAATAAAAATGCTGATGCCATTTCAGAAGATGCGGAAGGATTTGTTAAAACTAATTTTGGACCAGAAGCAGCAGAACAGATTAGTAATGGGGCAGACGACTTCATAAGCAAGGCCGAAAATGAGGGCGTTGAAGTGCAACAGGGAGTTACAATGACTGTTGAACAGCTGACTCAATACACAATGGAAAATGAGGCGATTGTAGATACTGGTGAAACAGATGAAAATGGTGATCCTATAAAAATCAAACCGAATCAGGCAATTCCGAAATTTGCAGAACAAGCTGCAATAGGTCTTACAGAAGGTATTCTTGGCGCATGGGAAGGAAACCATATCGGTATTCTTGCAGAAGGAACCGGTGTTTGTGCAGGTTATTCGAAAGCATTTGCTTATCTGTTACAGTATATGATGCCGGAGTATTATGCAGTTGAGGGGCAGACAGATTTGAGTGTGTCAGAAAACTGGAAGACTCCTAAAGAATTGTATTATGATGACGATGGTAATCTTGATATTAATAAAGATTACGTTGTTGATATGGTTCGGATTACTTTTGCTGCGGAGACATCGATGTTTGGTGAGCCGGGAAATTTTGGTGAGGTTCACTTCTGGAATGCTGTAAAGGTTGGTGGAAAATGGTATTATGTTGATCCATGTTATACAGATATCTATGTAGAGTGTATGTCTCGTGACCGTGTTGAAATCGATGGAACGATGAATCACATGTATTTTATGTTCAGCCATAAGACAGCGGTAGAAATGTATGACGGAAATATGGAAGAGATTGCGTCGTTGTATTCTGCTGAAGGTGTGACTGATGATTCATATGAAGATTCGTGGTTTGCACGTATCTCAAGTAATGCATATTCTGATGGAACGAACTTTTATTATTTATATGATTCTACGGATCAACTTTCTATGATGAGAGAGTTCCAGAACATGGATCCGGGAAACATGACTGAATCGGATTTTGAAGCTTTGTTGGAAGGGTCAGATCCTGAATACAAACTTGTATATCATCGGATTACGGATCCCGATGTTGTAGAGGGCGGAGCCGATACGGCTTATACCACATTAATTGAGTTTAATCCAAAGGATGATAATGATGATACTACTTCTGCGCTGGTTTATGATCCTGAATCAGATGGTATGGTGGAAAATGAATTGTTAACAGATCTGTTTGCGCGTTATAAAGATGATTGTGATATTTATCCTTCTATCAAACTTACAGCAGCATTGTATAATGGCAAACTTTACTTCAATCTTAGTAATTGCATCCTGAGCTATGAAATTAGTTCAGGTAAAGTTGAAATTGTTAAGGAATACAATGTAGTATCTGGAGTAAGAGATAATACAAATCCGTTTGGTGGAATGGCGTTCTCTGTTCCTAAGGAGGGAGTAACACCTGATTTCACATTTACGAATCATCCAATTGCAGCAATGACAATTAAAAATGATGGAAATATGTATGTTTCTATCGCGACAAACCTTGGGTTCATTTCAGGTAAGAATGCAGTAAATGATACTACAAGTTATGGATATGAATTTGAGGAAAGTAATTATAATCCAAATTACAGCAATTATACGCAAGATTCAGATTACAGTGATGAACAACTCGCTGAAATGGGATATAGCAAAGAAACGAATGACAATGACGAGTTCATGTGGAGTGCTGTTTTTGTTGATACTATTGAAATGGGAACAACTTGTGAACATAATTATGAAACTGTAACAGAAACATTCTGTGGACGTGATGGATATACAGAAAATCGTTGTACGAAGTGTGGTGCTGTTGAGACGGGAACACGTGTTGTAAATGAAGATACAGCTTGCGATCATCATTATGTACGTTTTGATGAAACGTATTATACAAAAGATAGTGATGGAAATTGGAATACTGGTTATTGCTATGTCTGCACTGTTTGTGGATTTGCAATTGAAGAACCTACAAAGCCTAGTGAGGATAGCTCTGATAAACAGAAGGCAGAATATGAAAAAGAAAAGAAAATCTGGGATTACGCTGTTGAACACCATGGCCATACATATGAGCCTACAGACGCGCAGTGGAGTGAAGATTCTTCATCTGTAACATTTTCTAATTTACAGTGTTCATCTGTTTGTCCGGAAAAGAAGAGTAAGTTAGACTGCCTGTTAAATGATGATACTATTTCTGTAGGATTAGCTGAAGAAACAACAGCAGAAGCAGAAGTTACTGGACATGAAGGTGAATGTTCAAAAGGTGTTACTGATGTATATACAGCTGAAGGCGAAGTCATTGTGGGCAAAGTAACATATAAGTATACTGCAACAAATAAAGTGAAGCAGGAAGCTGGCGAGCATAGTTATACGGCTGAGTTTACCTGGACATCTAATGAAGATGAAGAAGCGGAAGTTCCTTATAATGTAACTGTTGGTGAAATTACATGTGAAGTTTGTGGACAGAAACTTAAGGGAGAGACCACAGTTGAGGTTGTACCGAGTGAAGAGAGTGTTCCGGCAACATGTGTAGCAGATGGAACAAATGTGTATGTTGCAACGGCAACTGTTAAGGCTGAAGACGGAACTGTACTTGGAACGGTAACTGATGAAAAGACAGATGTAATTGAAGCACAGGGTCATTCCTATGTAGAGGATGGCAATGATGCAGAACACGAGGCATGGACATGGTCAGAAGATCATAAGCAAGCATCATTAGTACTAACCTGTACAAAATGTGGCGAAGCAACCGAAGTGATTGAAGCGAAAGTTGAAGAAACCCCGGTAAGCGCAAGCTGTACAGAAGCAGGAGCAACAATTTACACTGCAACGGCA
>NZ_JBQHSE010000025.1:0-53435 GCF_052066395.1 Bariatricus sp. HCP28S3_A4
CCATACATTGCAATAAAATACAATACAATAAAACCAAAAAGTTGACACAAAAAAAGCAGGTTTTATGCGGCCTGCAAGTGCTTTTCCTATTGTTTAACTGTCAAACTCCCGGGAAAAATATATAAGAGGGAAAAGTGTTTCTTGCCAAAAAATGTGGAGGTCTTAGTAGTTTCAAAATACTTCGTGAAACAACCCTGACCTGGACTTTCCTTCATATTTACTTTTTTCGCCTAAATGCTATAATATAAGTGAAACTCATTAGCTCATAACATGAACATATTTCTAAACACACAAAACATCTATAATGTTTTTAACAACATTATAGATACAAAATTAGAGTGACCAGGGAACCCGTCCCCCTAGTACACCGAATAATAAGTAACTGACACCTTGACTTGTCTGATTTTTCATCTGCAGCGTTGTCGTCAATCGACGTAGCCACCGCTACGCCTCATTCTTCCGCCTTGCATATGAAACAATCATCCTGCGTCAATGTATCAGAAACTTATTTTTCGGTGTACTAGTCACTAGGAGGATACGATGATGAAAGAAAGGAAAAAAGAACTATTTTCAATACCAAATATGCTCGGATATTTTCGTATACTGATGCTGCCGGTGTTTTTGATATGCTATTACCGGGCTAAAACAAGGGAAGAATTTACTATAACGTTTGTGATTCTGGGACTGATCTTTTTGTCAGATGCTCTGGATGGCTTTATCGCGAGAAGATTTAACATGATTACAAATTTTGGAAAAATTTTGGATCCAGTGGCGGACAAATTGGTTCAGGGAACACTTGCCCTTGCGGTTGCGCTCAGACATCCATGGATGAAAGTGTTTTTTATTGTGTTTTTGGTCAAAGAAATCTATATGGCGGTCATGGGGATTTATTTGCTGAAGGTGAAAAAAACGTTAAATGGTGCACAGTGGTACGGAAAAGTGTGTACTGCAGTGGTGGACGTTTGCATTCTGGTTCTCCTGTTTATACCGAATATTCCGGATGCGGTAGGCAATGCGATGATTGTTCTGATGATCGGGCTGGAAGTATTTGCAATCATGATGTACTTGAAATTTCATTCGCAGTTACTTTGTAAGTAAATTTGTTGTGAATCGAGCCCGCGTTTATAGACATGGAAGCAAAATAGTGGCATTATGAACATTGTTCATGTTGGAGGTAAGTGGAATGAATACGAGCATCACATCGAAGGAAGCGATTTTTCGTTTTCCGGATATGTTAGGTATTTGTTTGAATGCGTACAGAAGGGAGTCGGGGAATACCCGGATTTTTTTGCCACCCATTCAATCAGCCTTGCGAATTCGGAAAAAGGGAAAGCAAAACGCACTATGCAGCGTTATTTCACGCATATGAATGCGGGACTTTTGAATGTACTGCACGCAGATCAGGCAGTTGCCAAAGGCGCATTTTCGGAGTCATTTACTGAGGAGACGTTTGTTGGATTTGTGCTCGACAATATATTGCTTCTTCTTATACAAGGAAACGGAAACTGTGACACACTTGTTGAGATCATAAGCAGAGTTCTTTACCGGTAACATAATTCCCGCCAGATGGCGGTCATTCTGGGGTGTGGCGATGCGTTTCACCTCGTACCGAGAGCGATTGCACTTTGCACGACGGGGCTGGAAAATTATACGACAGCGCTCGGCAGAATTGTGTTGTGTCTCATGCCGCAAAATGAATGGACCAGTGCCGAGGCACCACTGTCCTGGGGGATTTACCGGAATATTCCGTTTACCATTCTTGGTATATTAATTGTGATTTTGTTCTGTCAAAGTGCAGAGAAGACGAAGGATGAAGCGTTCCGGTTTTTGTATCTTGCTGTGATCTTTAGTTTCGCTTGTTATATTCCGGTTGTGCTGTTTGCGGATACAGTGCCGCCTGTAGGGATGCTGATGATTCCGAAGACATGCGCCTATGTCTGGGTTGTTCTGATTGGTTACAAAGCGATGAAAGGAAGCGAGAATTATTGAAAAAATATTTGAATTTTTCACTGGGATACGCGATTGCTGCTATGGCAGGAGCTGCAGAAAGTGAAAAGTTTCCGGGTATTTATGTGGATTTATAATATCGGAGTTCCGCTCACAGCGGTAATGATGTTGGTGCGCGGTGTGACACAGGTACTCGGTTTGTCACTTTCATCTGCGCTTAGCGCCTCCATTTCAGGGATTGCTGGAATTGGGCATATTTTGACCGGAGTGGGAATTGTTTTATTATTGATTTCGTTAAAGAAGACAGTATAAGGGGGAATAATATATGCATCTTGTACCTGTTAAGAAACTTGCGGCCCGCAGTCTTGAATTCAGAGCCTATTAATAGTATAATTATAAGAGTTCATGAGAATTTATAAGTCAATATCTTTATTAAGGAGGAAACTATTATGGTTACCTGGAAGAACTTAGATACCCTTGCTTCCTATCAGGAATTGGAAAATGTGGATCGTGTGAATCTGGCGGAAGTGATGAGCGGTGAAAATGGTGCAGAACGTGTAAGAAATTATAGTATACCGATGGCTGCAGGGCTTACTTATAATTATGCGGCGAAGCAGGTAGATGATGATGTATTAAACGCTCTTGCTAAACTGGCCAAGGAGGCACAGCTTACGGAGAAATTCAAAGCTCTTTATAATGGTGAAGTGATCAATACAGGGGAAAAACGTCTTGTGCTTCATCAGTTGACACGCGGACAGTTGGGTGATCCGGTAGTGGCAGACGGCGTTGACAAACGTGCATTTTATGTAGAGCAGCAGGATAAGATTGCTGATTTTGCAAATAAAGTACATGCGGGAGAGATTACGAACGCAGCAGGAGAAAAATTTACAACGGTTGTACAGATTGGTATCGGCGGAAGTGACCTTGGTCCGCGTGCGATGTACCTGGCACTTGAGAACTGGGCAAAGAAGAACGGCAAGTTCAAGATGGAAGCGAAATTCATCAGCAACGTAGACCCGGACGACGCGGCAGCAGTTCTGAATTCTATTGATGTTGCACATTCTATTTTCGTACTGGTTTCTAAGTCAGGTACAACTCTTGAAACTCTGACAAATGAATCCTTTGTGAAGGATGCTCTGAAAAATGCAGGACTGGATGCTTCAAAGCATATGATTGCTGTTACCAGTGAAACATCTCCGCTTGCAAAGAGTGATGATTACCTCGCAGCATTCTTTATGGATGACTATATCGGCGGACGTTTTTCTTCTACATCCGCAGTTGGTGGCGCTGTATTATCTTTGGCATTTGGACCGGAAGTATTTGCAGAGTTCCTGGAAGGCGCGGCAGAAGAAGACAAGCTTTCTATGAATGAAGATGTATTGAAGAATCCGGAAATGCTGGATGCACTTATTGGTGTTTATGAGCGTAATGTTCTTGGATATCCGGCAACAACTGTCCTTCCATACTCTCAGGCACTGAGCCGTTTCCCGGCACATCTGCAGCAGCTTGATATGGAATCCAACGGTAAATCCGTAAACCGTTTTGGAGAACCTGTAAACTATCCGACCGGTCCGGTGATCTTCGGCGAACCGGGAACGAACGGACAGCATTCTTTCTATCAGCTCCTTCATCAGGGAACTGATATTGTACCGCTTCAGTTCGTGGGATTTAAGAACAGCCAGATCGGCACAGATGTTGTGATCCAGGACAGCACAAGCCAGCAGAAGCTCTGCGCTAACGTAGTGGCTCAGATCGTTGCATTTGCATGTGGAAAAGCAGATGAGAACCGTAATAAGAACTTTGAAGGCGGCCGTCCGTCAAGCATTATCATCGGTGATCAGCTTGACCCGAAGGCGTTGGGCGCACTTCTGGCACACTTTGAAAATAAGATCATGTTCCAGGGATTCGTATGGAATGTGAACAGCTTCGACCAGGAAGGCGTACAGCTTGGTAAAGTGCTGGCGAAGAGAGTTCTGGCACATGATACAGATGGTGCATTGAAGGAATATAGTGATCTGCTGAATATTTAAGCATATTTTACAAAGACTTATACATAGAAGGGGGCTTTCTTAATGAAGGCTCCCTTTTGGTATTTTGCTCATTCTGATGGGAATTATGAATAGATAAAATCTATAAATAATTGGTATATAGATTTTATCTATTTGATATACGGTAAATGTATTGATAGTATATATAAAAGAGATAGTCTATGGGAGGATGAAATTATGAAAAAAAGACTAATGAGCATACTGTTGATCACTTCGATGATTGGTGTCATGCTTACCGGATGTGGCGGAAAGAGCGGAAGTGGTGACAGTGAACAAAAAGAAGAGGAAGGAACAGCCAAAGAAACGATTACCTTTATGGCACCGGATTGGGCAATCCCGACGGACGATCAGCTTGCGGCTTTCACAGAGGAAACCGGAATTGAAGTTGAGATTTCTGAAGTGGGATGGGATGATATCCGCGAAAAACTGGCGACTGCATCATCAGCAGGACAATGCGCAGCGGATGTAGTAGAGGTTGATTGGTCCTGGGTAGGAGAGTTCTATGCGGCAGACTGGCTGGAACCATTGGAAGTATCAGATGCGGACAAAGCAGACATGCCTACTCTTGAGACATTTACAAAAGACGGACAAGTCCTGGCGATACCATATGCAAATGACTATCGTCTTTCATACTACAACACGAAACAGTTTGAAGAGGCCGGTATCACTGAGGAGCCGCAGACATGGGATGACGTATTGGAAGCCTGCAGAACTTTGAAATCTACCGGAACGGCAGAGTATCCGTTTGCAATCGCTTTAAATGCGGAAGAAAAGACATCAACATGCCTGATGTGGCTTGCCTATACCATGAACGGCGTTGTATGGAACGAAGACGGAACCTTCAACGAAGAATCCGTAATGGAAGCTCTTAAGTATATGGAAACGCTTGTAAAGGAAGAACTGGTAGCACCGGAAGACAAGACATCTTCAGGAATGGATGCTTACAAACGTATTTGCTCCGGAAGCGCAAGCTTTCTGACCGGACCGACTTCTTTTGTATCCAGAACAAATAATGAAGAAGAGTGCAGCGTTGTCGGTGAGATCGCGCCGATTCTTGTCCCGGGAAAAGATGCAAAAGCAACGCAGACAATGGCATTGCCGGAGGCTATTGGTGTAACAAAAACTTCAGAACACAAAGAAGCTGCAAAGAAATTTGTGGAATGGTATACCTCTGCTGATATGCAGAAGCAGTTAAATGAAACAAATAGTGCAATTCCAACACGTAATTCGGTTTTGGAAGAACTGATCAATGACGGAACGATTCAGAATGCGGGAGCAATGCTGGAACAGGCACAGTTGATCGCTTCTCCGTTCCCGAACGGTGTACCTTCTTACTATGCAGAAATGAGCAGTGCAATGTATAATGCAATCAACAAAATGGCACTCGGCGAACTTACAGCAGAAGAAGCTTTCAATGAAATGGAAACAGCGCTGGAAAAGTTAATTAACGAATAGTTAGGAAATAAATAATGAAAAAAAAGATATTACCTTATCTTTTACTAACACCCATGATTCTCATCATGGGTGTATTAGTATTTTATCCGATTATTGCGACATTTTCATATAGTTTAAAGAAATGGAAACTGACGGCCCCGGGAGATATCCATTTTGTGGGAATCAAGAATTATCTTGATATAATTCAGTCGGACTCATTCTGGTACAGTATGCAGAATACAATATTTATTCTGGTCTTTGTTGTGGTCTTTACTACTTTGATCGGATATCTTGTGGCATCATTTTTGAATGTAGATGTGAAATGGTCAGGTATTTTGCTATCATTGTCTATATTGCCATGGGCGTTGCCGCCGTATGTAAATGGAGTATTGTGGAAGTTTGTATTTTTCTCCGGATATGGATTCTTGAATAAACTTTTGATAGGCCTTGGGACCACTAGTAAACCAATCGAATTTCTTGGATCGAGATGGACGCTTCTGCTGGTGATTTCCATTGTGGTGGTCTGGAGGAGCATTCCTTTTATGGCCTTGGTTTGTCTGGCGGGAAGACAGTCGATTCCGGTGGACTTTTATGAGGCGGCTAAGATGGACGGCGGAACACCGGGAATGATTTTCAGATATATTACTATGCCTCTCATGAGACCGTTTATTGCGGTGGGTATCACATCGACATCCGTAACAGCGATCAATGTATTTGATGAAATTGTTGCACTTTCAGGATATAGCGATCTGGGAAAAAATATATTGATGGAGAGCTATCTTACGACATTTACGTTCCTGAATTTTGGAAAAGGAAGTGCCATGACCTATATCGTCATGTTTTTTGCGTTGATTCTTGGAGTATTCTACTTGCGCAGCCTGAATAAGGAGGTGGAATACTAGTGAAATATGTAAAAAGAGCAGGGTACTTTCTGGCAACGATTCTGTTTCTGATATTTACAGTCGGCCCATTCGTCTGGACATTCATGATATCTGTTACACCGGATTATGCGATTTTTGCTCCGACTTCTAAAATGCTGCCGGAGAGTATTACATTTGCTAATTATGTAGAATTGTTTTCAGGAAGTCGAAGAGGAAATGCGTTTTTTAAAGGAATGTATAATTCGATGAGGGCAGTAGGTATTACACTCGTTATTGGAATCCCGATTGCAATGATGAGTGCCTATGCTTTAAGCAGGATGGAGTTCAAGGGGAGAAAGGTGATCAAGAATCTTTTCCTGATCACGATGGTGATTCCGGTAATGGCAACGATCATTCCCCTTTATCGTATGTTTGCAGCAGGAAAAATGCTGGATCATATTTTCTGGCTCAGCATGGTGTATGTCAGTTCCTATCTGCCGATGGCTTCATGGCTGATATCCAACTATTTTGCGACGATTCCAAAAGAGCTGGAAGAGGCAGCTATGATAGATGGATGTGGAAGAGGAGCGGCATTTTCCCGGATCATCTTACCTCTTTCCCGCCCGATTATTCTTTCCGTGACATTGATTATGTTTTTGAATACATGGAGTCAGTTTCAGATACCGCTTATTCTGGCTTCATCCATGGAGACAAAGCCGATGGCGATTGTTGTGTCGGAATTTATGACGAAAGACTCTATTCAATATGGATTGATTGCCGCGGCCGGAATGACCGCATTGATTCCACCGGCGCTCACAGCTATGCTGTTTAGGAAATATCTGATTTCCGGAATGATGGGAGGGTCTGTGAAGGGATAAGCGAATATGATACATGCAAAAGGCTGCCGTTTGGCAGCCTTAATTCTATTCAACAATAATTGCATTTGGATAAATCCGTTCCATTCGCTCATCTGGGAAATGTTCATCCAGAAAATATTCGAGCCCTGTCGATGCTTTCACACCTTCGGTCTGCCGGATGGAATAGCGCGCCATCGCAAGCCCGGACATGATCATATCAAAAATCATAAAGACAATCATCACCCAAGTCAAAGTTACGCCGATTTTCTTCGGAATCTTTTCAATCCAGCCTGAGAACAGCGGGTAGAGGATTTTCAGCCACACAACGGCGGCGATACCCCAGAAAAAGCAGTACAGCAGGTTGATTCGGCCGCCCAGATTGAACGGGATATGGCTGTAGTCCCAGAATACCGTGCCGAAAACAATCTCAGTGAAGACACTGCAGATGTATTCGTAGGCCCCGCCGAGTATAGTGCCGAATACGAAAATATAGCTGTCGCTGCGGGTCCGGTACTGATATAAAATGGCTGTAAGCAGCACACATCCGAGTCCCCAGACAATGCTGAACGGGCCATAAACCACACTGCTTCGGCTCATTAGTTTCCCGGCAGTGATCAGACAGAAGATGGTTTCGGTGATATCCCCCAGGAAAGCCCCGAGAAAGAACAGGCATACCAGTTTATAGAACGAGCATCCAACGGCAAATACGCCGGCTTTCTCTTTGGCTGCTTCCAGTTCACGTTCTTTCTCAAGTTTCGCCTGCAGCAGAGCTTTTTCGTCCAGATTCGGATAGGCTTTTTTCAGATGCTTCAGTGTCCAGCCGGTCAGATCTTCTCCCAGTGTGTCCGCTGCATTCTGGAGGTCTTCAGAAATCCTGTATACAATAGACGCTTTATTTACACGGGAGCGCACGGTCAGAATGCCGCTGATGGTTCCGATCAGGTCAATGCCGAGAATGATTCCGGCTATGATCAAGATCAGTTCGCCGATGCTTCTTGGGATCAGATGCATCAGATCTGTAAGAAGCGGATTGGCAAATGAAACGCAGAATACAGCGATCAGTCCCCAGAGAACTGTGTAAGGAAGTGTGACGTAGCCTCCGAACTGGAAACGCTTTCTGGAATAGTCCCACCATTTTCTATGGAAAATACGTTCTAAGACAAAACCGGTTCCAATCGTTACGAAGAAAGAAAGGACGGTTCCTCCCAGAAACAGGAAGAACAGATTATTTTTCAGCTCCGACAGAAAGACCGCAAATAGTAGGGCGCTGATACCGTAGGACGGACAGTAGGGACCGAACAGAAAACCGATATCGACAAACTTCTTCTCTCTTACAGCAGCCGCGGCTGTGCCAAGCGCCCATCCTGCCAGGGAATACAGAATAAAAAACCATAGCAGTTCATACATTGAATAACTCATCTTTTGTGCCTCCATTTCTTCCTATCACTATAGCAGAAGAGAGAAGGAAGTGCAAGAAGCGGTGATTAACGTTCCTCCCGAATCAGTTTAAGAACAGCGGTATGTTCATAAGTCATTGCCTCATCGTGGACAAAAGCGACTGTCCCATGCACCGGAGCGCAAAGTGTGCTGCGCACCGTGCCAAGATATGGATCATGGATCCGTGCAAGAACTTGCCCTTTTTTGATTTCATCACCGGCTTTTACGAAAGACTCAAAGAAACCTGCATCCGCCGCCCGCACCGGTATAAAGTCCTCGCTTTCGATGACCTGTGAGAGATATCCGTTCTTTCCGTTGTAGCGAATGATGTGCTGCTTGGACATAAAGTTCAGGATGCCCTGCAGTGGATCGACGATCTGACCGATTTCGTCTCCCTTCCGGACAAAACCACCATGAGAGCGTGTCTTTACGAAAATGCCGGATCATCTGCAATACCCCAGAACGCGAGGATATTGTCCATGACTTTTTGAAGCTCGATAAGCGGTGACTGTGAAACGCGCGCCTTGTTTAGCTCATAAACTGCAAGCTGAATATAAGAAAGTGTTTCGCTTCCGATGGATTCGTGCAATGTGATGCCATTGTCGTACGCGCGCATCAGATTGGAATAAATGGAATTCATATCATCTGCGTCAAAGCAGTAACGCTGGATGAAATTCTCGCTCATGGAATACGTTATTTTTATAAATACCAAACTTGACACCATACCGGGCGAGCAGTTCGTTTACCGTATCGGTGTGCCTGTAAAGATCCATTTCCTGCATAATTCTCCTCCTCCTTTGTAATTCCTAATAGAAAAGGCGCTTTGCATAATTATGCAAAACGCCTTTGTTTAATACAACTCTTATAGTACCGGAGAATGCCGGGAGTCAATCTGTTTTTTTCTTTTCTTATAATTTGGCAAAAACCGGTCGTTTCTTTATTCCTGAAGATCATGAATCAGGGCGTTGATCTGCATGCGGGCTTTCGTACGCTGCATGCCGTCGCAGTATTGTTCGGCCATACGCAGAAGATGTTCACGGCAGGCGGTTACGATTTCCGGTCTTTTCAGCTCTATGATCAGCGTCGGAGCAGTATTGCGGACAAGAAGAGCCATTCCTTCTTTTTTGACGAAGAGATTGTAATCATGTCTGGTGTCCGGTTTAGAAGGAATGAAATAGTAATTTTCATAGGTATCCATCAAGCGAAGAATGTTCTTTAAATGAAGCACATAGGTTTCCGGGGTATACATAGACTGCCCGTCGTATGTTTTGTAAGGCGCTGCAATCGGAATCATCCCGGAACGAATATCCTTCGGGTCGGACAGCTCGCATATGTCGATAAAAGGGGTATGCTTCAAATGCTCTTCAAAAGAGGATAGTTCGTTTAAATTCTTTTCATAAGCAGTCTTCCATAATACATGATCGGTCTTATCTCGAAGCTGTTCCAGAATCTCTCTCGGGATTGTAGTTGCTGAAATAGGAAAGACTTTCTGGACGATGGATCCCGGCTGTGAAAAGAAATCCTCAAAACAATCCATAAGTTCTTCCGAAGTGTTGTGTACAGTCAGTGCCGGCTGGCAGAGGGACAGATAATCTTTATACTGTCCGGTGTATGCGTAAACGAGAGACGGATTGGTGGTAAGTAGTGTGATTGGGTTGCTTGTCATCCCGACACACGTAGAGAAGATTGCAAAATGACCGGGCAAAACGATCATGGAATGACGGTACAGATTATCGCGCAGTCGGGGATAATAATATACCTTCGTCTGGCCTGTTACATAAAGCGGAAGCCAGTAACGCAGAGATTCGACATAACGATTCATAAAATTGATAGATGGCATGATCTGGCATATCGTGAAGCCTCTGGTGATAATTTCCATTAAGCTGGACTGAAGTTCAAGGGTGAAGGAATAGTCCTCGAACAGCTATTCCAGATTGTTGTCATAAGCAAACAGAATCGTAGAAGGTTGCTCAAGCGTTTGCATGAGGCCGAGTAATCGATGAATGGCTTCTCTTTTTCCGCTGTTGCCATAAAAATATTCTGTTTCATCATTAGAAGACGAAATGTAGTTCGATGCTGAAATGTTGTGTTTTGGTTCAGGGACAGCCGGAGTGTGAGATATCCTGCTCAGTGTATTTTCAACAATATCGTAATCATCGGAAAGCCATTTAAAGATATATTCAGCCAACGCAGATGAGGGCATGGAAGAACGCAGAATACTCTGCTCCAGCATTTCAGAAAGCGCATGACGCTGAAAGTCAGCTACACAGTGTTTGGAAAAGAAATAAGCCATACGTGAAATGTGCTCGCGGTTTCGAGGCATTCCTCGTTTTCCTGTGCGAAGAAGGCTGATCAAAGAGCAATCCACCGAAATGGCGGCCGCAAGTTCTTTGTTTGAAGTCTGTGTGAGATTCATTAGAAAATTCAATTTATCCGAAAATAGCATAGTAGTACCTCCCGATTATAATTGTATTGTATCAAAATCGGGGATCCTGTGCCAGTGATTTGACGAGAATTTGTCAGATTATTAAAACGAACAATAACAAGCGCGGATCCGTGTAAAACACATTCAGTAGGATCCGCGCTGCTTTGCATTTCTTAGTTCAAATGCCAGATATCTTTGTTATATTGTTCAATTGTTCTGTCAGATGAGAAAAATCCGGCTTTCGCAATATTTACCAACATCATTTTGGCCCATGCAGTTCTGTCGCTGTAATCGGCGAGCATGCGTTCTTTGGTCTCGGTGTAATCGTTGAAATCAAGAAGGGTCATGAACCAGTCTTTGTGAACCAGCTCATCGTGAAGTCTGGTCAGGTTTTCTTCATTTCCAATCTTTTTCATTTCGTCTCCAACGATGAAATCCACACATGTCTTGATGCGTTCGTCAGAAGAGTAGATTGCGTAAGCATTGTAGTCACTCTTTGCGTAGTGCTCAATCACAGCCTCGCTTGATTCTCCGAAGATATAAATGTTCTCAGGGCCTACAAGATCGCTGATCTCTACATTTGCACCATCCATGGTTCCGAGTGTGACAGCACCGTTCAGCATGAACTTCATATTTCCGGTTCCGCTCGCTTCTTTTGATGCAAGTGAGATCTGTTCGGAAATATCGCAGGCCGGAATTAATTTTTCGGCAGCGGTTACATTGTAGTTTTCCACCATAACGAGTTTTATGTATGGAGCAACTTCCGGATCGTTTGCAATCAGCTCCTGCAGGCAGAGGAGAAGATGAATAATGTCTTTTGCAATTACATAAGCCGGAGCAGCCTTTGCGCCGAAAATGAAAGTGATTGGCTGTTCGGGTTTGTTGCCTGCCTTAATATCCAGATATTTATTAATGATGTACAGAGCATTCAGCTGCTGGCGTTTGTACTCATGCAGACGTTTGATCTGAATGTCGAAGATGCTGTTTTCGTTAATTTCGACACCGGTATTTTCCAGAATAAAGTCTTTGCATACTTTCTTCGCATTTGTTTTGATTTCAAGAAGTGTATTTAAAACATCTTCGTTTTCTTTGTATTTCAGAAGGTTCTCGAGAGCGGAGGCATCTTTCTTATAATCTGTACCGATCAGGCTGGAAATATAATCGCTCAGTGCATGATTGCAGTGAAGCAGCCAGCGACGGAAAGTGATTCCGTTGGTTTTGTTATTGAATTTTTCCGGGTAAATATCATAAAAAGCTTTTAATTCACTGCTTTTCAGGATTTCCGTATGAAGCGCAGCCACACCGTTAATTGAGAATCCATAATGAATATCCATATGTGCCATATGAACCAGATTGTTTTTGTCGATGATGGCAACGGCTTCCTGCGGATACTGCATCTTGACACGTTCATCCAGGCGGCGGATGATCGGCATCAGGTGAGGAACAACTTCTTCCAGATAGCTGATTGGCCATTTCTCCAGTGCTTCGGCCAGAATCGTGTGGTTGGTGTAAGCACATACGTGTGTCACGATATCGCAGGCTTCCTCGAATTCAATTCCCCTTTCGGTAAGGAGACGGATGAATTCCGGAATGATCATACTTGGATGTGTATCATTGATCTGGACAACAGCATAGTCTGCAAGATCGTGCAGGTTACATCCTTTACTTACTGCTTCATCGAGGATCAGCTGTGCAGCGTTGCTGACCATAAAATACTGCTGGTAGATCCGCAGTTTTCTTCCGGCATCGTCGCTGTCATCCGGATAGAGGAATAAGGTCAGATTGTGGAGAATATCATTTTTGTCAAATGTAATTCCATCGCCGACAATACTTTCCTCTGCGATGTCGATATCAAAGAGGCGCAGACGGATGGATTTGTTTTGATATCCGGCTACATCAATGTCATATAAAGATGATTTGAGCATAAAGCCGCGGTAAGGAACCATATAGGAAATGCCGGTCGGTGTTAACCAGCTTTCGTCTGTCAGCCATGGATTTGGAGTTTCTTTCTGCAGGTGGTTCTCGAATACCTGCTTGAAAAGTCCAAGGTGATAATTGAGACCGATTCCTTCACCCGGAAGTCCAAGTGTGGCGATGGAGTCAAGGAAGCATGCCGCCAGTCGTCCAAGGCCACCGTTTCCGAGAGATGGCTCCGGTTCCACTTCTTCGATTTTTGAAATAGATTTGCCATTTTCTTCAAGGAATTTTGCAACCTCATCATAAATACCGAGATTGATCAGGTTATTGGAAAGCAGCTTTCCAATCAGAAATTCTGCAGAAATATAGTAAATTTTCTTTTTGCCATCCTGATAGCCTTTCTCAGAAAGTGCTTTTTTTGTATAAACTAATAATGCATGGTAAATTTCTTCATCTGAACACTGTGAACAGTCTTTTCCAAACATGTCAAAAATTAAATTTTCTAATGATTTCATTGTTGTATCTCCTTTCAGGGGTAAATGTCTGTTTACTGTGTATGTATAGACTATAGCACGCCCTGAAAGGTGAAAAATACAACAAAATTGTTCTGTTATGACATGTTCTTGCGAAATTTGTGGGGAGAGATTCCGTTTGCCTGCTGGAATTTCTTGATGTAGTAGCTTGTGTTGTTAAATCCGCATTCCAGCGCGATTTCTGTGACGGAGTCATCGGAATGCAGAAGAAGCGTCTTTGATTTTTCCAGACGTAGGTCATTGATATATTCAATCAGAGTTTTTCCGGTATACTGGCGGAATAGTTTCATGAAATAGTATTCGCTGTAGTTGGAAAGCCCTGCCAGTTCTTTGGCATTCAACGGTTCATTGTAATGTGAGTTGATGTAGTCCAGCACATTTTTTATAGAAGAAAGACTCTTATTCTGCTCAGCGTGGTCTGAGGTGATGATGTAATTTCCTGCGAGCATTTCATAGAAAAATGCGTAGAATAGTGCCTTGAGACGTACATAATAATAAGGTTCCTTTTTGTCAAGGCAAGAGTGGATTTGACCGAAAATCTCCATAAGGCGGTCGTAGCCGGAGACATCCGGCGTGATACGATGAACAAATTCCGCCTGATTTGCCGCCAGCGGAGCGATTAGACGCTCTTGACATAAGTCCCCGGCGGTTCCTGCAAGATAATTCAGATCAAAAACAATGCTTTTATAGTAGAGGATGTGGCGTGGATCCGTTTTCATGGAATGCAGGACCCCACGGTTCACAATCAGCAGATCACCTTCTCTGACACGGAGTGCCTCTCGGTTTAACCGTACCAGTCCGCTTCCGGATTCGATGAAGATAAATTCCATTTCTTCATGCCAGTGCAGGTAGAGAGAACGGAAGATCTCGCAGTTGTCGGTGTAGGTTTCTACTGGTAGTTCAAAGGATCCATGAGAGCCGAGCTCTTTTAAAGTATTGTCTACCTGCTGAGAGATGGTTCCTGACATAATTGCTCCTTTCTGTCACTTGATCGGCGGTATTTCAAAGGTGTCATCTGATATTGCCTGCGAAATAACCGGATGAAATATGAGTGATTTTCAAAACCGGTATTTTCAGAAATTTCAATCACGCTTAAATCGGTGGTAAGAAGCAGTTCGCACGCTTTTTCCAGACGATAATGGTTCATGTATTCAACCAGGGTCATTCCGGTAAATGACTTGAAGAACTTTGTAAAATAAGAGACACTGTAGCCGCAGAAATCAGCGGCTCCCTTAAGAGACAAGGGACTCGCATAATTCGAGTGGATAAAAAGAAGTAGTTCTTTTATCTTTTTAATCTGGGTGAGCTGTGAATGGTCGGGAGGAGCATGTAATGTTCGCCCTTCCAGTGATTCGAACAGCCAGAAAATCCGGTAAAGCTGAGACTTCACGAATAGTTCGTATCCATGGGAGGACTCGGAGATAGTCTGTGTAAGGGAAGTCAGTATCTCGGAAATCCGGTCGTGTTGTGGATGGTTGGAAGGAATCCGGAAAGGAAGGGAAATCTGCTCGTCCAGATAAGGCTTTATATATGTAGTGTAACAGTAGTCGGAAGGCGAATCTTGTCCCAACATCTTTAGATCAAATAAAATACTGAAGTACTCACAGGTTTCTTCATGGAGTTGTTCAATGGCGTGCAGCATCCCGGGAAGGATTGGCACGATATCCCCTGTGTGGACAGTAAAAGGCACTTTGTTCAGTGTAACGGTACAGCATCCGCTCTGAACAAACATCAATTCCATCTCATCGTGCCAGTGCATAGGGCAGGAATACAGGGAAACCGGAATTTGAAAATGATAGACAACATAAGGGAATTCCAGCGTTCCATGTTGTCTGTATTCATAGAGAGAGGAAATGTGCGTATCTGACATGATTCAAGAACCTCCTTTTATTGGTGTAAAAATACGAGAATCTTCCATATTATGTTACAGTGGGAAGATTCTCGTAATGTTTCTTATATATTAAAGTGTTTTGCCTGTAAGCATTTCGTAGCTCTGCAAATATTTATCGATTGTTTTCTGAACAATCTCATCCGGAAGAGTCCAGTCATTATCCGGATTCGCTTTCAGCCAGTCGCGGGCAAACTGTTTGTCGAAGGAGGGCTGACTATGGCCTGGTTCATATCCTTCAGCAGGCCAGAAACGAGAGCTATCCGGAGTCAGCATCTCATCACCGATCACCAGATTTCCTTCTTCATCCAGACCGAATTCAAACTTGGTGTCTGCAATGATGATTCCGCGGTTTAGTGCATAATCTGCACATTTCTTATAAAGTGCAATAGTGTTGTCACGAAGCTTTGCGGCATATTCTTCCCCTTTTCCCGGGAAATATTTTTCCAGATGAGTAATACTTTGTTCATAAGAAATATTTTCATCATGGTCACCGATCTCGGCTTTGGTAGATGGTGTGTAAATAGGTTCCGGAAGTTTATCGGATTCTTTTAAACCTTCCGGAAGTTTGATTCCGCATACGGTTCCGTTTTCCTGATAGCTTGCCCAGCCACTTCCGGTGATATATCCACGCACGATACATTCAATCGGGAGCATGTTCAGTTTACGGCACATCATGCTGTTACCGTCAAACTGTGGCTGCTGGAAGTATTCCGGCATATCCTTTACATCTACAGAAATCATATGGTTTGGAAGAATATCCTGAGTCAGATCAAACCAGAATTTGGACATCTGAGTCAGAACAGTTCCTTTCTTGGTCACTGTGTTGTTCAAAATCACATCAAAACAACTGATACGGTCTGTTGCAACCATAATCAGGCTATCGCCGTTATCATAAATCTCACGGACTTTTCCTTCTTTGATAGGTTTCATTTTTCTACACCTCGCTAAGTTGAAATTAATATGTATTCTACTTAATAGATAAACAGATTTTGAAACAAAATGCAATCCTATTTTGAAATTTTGTGCAATCCGTTATCTATTTGTATCCCGTTCCGGAACAAGAAAGATAAACACCAGGGAACTGATCAGCAGAAGATAGGGGTAATAAAGATTCGGCATAATGTCAAATGCTGAAATCTCATATCCTAGTCCTGCAGCTGCCGAGATTGCCACAAGCATCTGTGCACCGTATGGGATAATCCCCTGGAAGATGCAGGAAAATGTATCCAGTATAGAAGCGGCATTTTGGGGAGAGATCTGATAATCTTCAGCCATTTCGCGCGCAATCGGGTTAGCCATGACGATTGCCACGGTATTATTTGCGGTGGCAATGTCCATTGCACCAACAAGAAGCCCCATGCCAAGCTTTCCGCTTTTCCTGCTTTTGAATATGCGTTTGACCAGACCGAGAAGGGCGGTGAATCCTCCGTATTCGTGAATCAGAGCACAGAGGGTGGCAACGAGGATAGCGACCATGGTAGTCTCATACATGCTGGAAACACCGTCTCCCATGTGGCTCAGAAGTTCTGTGGCCTTTGTGGTGCCTGTCGCGAGCATGATGACGGAGCCGGATGCAATGCCAATCAAAAGGACAACAAATACATTGATGCCGATGATTCCACCAATCAGGACGAGCAGATAAGGAATAACCTGGATCAGGTTGTAATCGGTATGAAAATTCGTAGATCCTGCATGCCCTGAGGTGCGGATAAAGAACACGAACAGAGTGATCAACGCCGCAGGAAGGGCAATGGCAAAATTGGCACGGAATTTGTCTTTCATTTCACAGCCCTGTCCATTGCAGGCGGCGATCGTGGTATCGGAAATGAAAGATAGGTTGTCACCGAACATGGCACCGCTCATGACAGAACCGATACAGAGTGGTGCGGCAAAACCGGAACCTTCAGCTACGGCGAGAGCAATCGGTGTGATTAAAGTGATCGTTCCGACGGAGGTTCCCATGGCAAGAGATACAAAACAGCTGACTATAAAAAGTACAATAACTGCATAGCGCGCGGGAATCAGTGAAAGCAGAAAATAGGCAACGCTTTCAGCACTGCTTCTGCCGACAACACCGACAAAAATTCCGGCGGTCATGAAAATAAGAATCATAGTGATGATATCCTTATCCCCGACTCCTTTTGCCATGACCTTCAGCTTTTCATCAAAACTCAGTTTTGGATTCTGAAGGCAGGCGACCAGAAGAGCAGCCAGAAAACAGACTACTATGGGAATATTATAGAAGCCCATTGTGATATGCAGCCCGTATTCAAAAAGAATTCCCAGGCCTAGATACATGATCAGGAAGACTCCGATCGGAAGAAGTGCTTTCCAATTTCCTTTTTTCATATAAAATCTCCTTTTTTGTGTTTTTGCGCAATACACCAATGGTGTAAGGCAACGCTATGCATAAGTATAACATATCTATACGAAAATGGGGAAAAGAGTTGAAGCAAAAAAATCTGTAGTGATATAATGATATTTCAGAAAGAAACAAAACGAAATATCAACAGAATGATGCCGAAAATATATAGATTAAGGGAGCATGTGATATGCTCCCTTAAATTATGTATTGAAATTAAGAATATCAGCTGCGTTTAATAAAGGTAGTCTGACATTTCGGACAGCGAATTTCAATCTTGCCCTTTCCTCTTGGAACACGGATTTTCTGTTTGCAGGAAGGACATTTATAGATATGATGCGTCTTACGCTGCTTGAAAAGTTTTTTTTGGTTCCACCAGAAGTTCCGAATGCCTGCGGTCGCTTTCAGAAAAGATTGATTCTCGGAGGATCTCTTGTAAATGTTTCTGGAGAACATTCTGAAATAAGTATAAATAAGTATTACCAACGCCAGATAGTACAAAAAGTTCCATCGAAAAAAGCCGGAAAGAAGAAACATGATAATTCCGGTCCACATCATAAATCTTCCAAAAGAATCGACCCCATAGCGACCATACATAAAACGCATAAATTTTTCTTTCATTTCTAATCATCCAATCTTTATAGTAGTGTTGTGGTAAAAGGTATATTATTATTTTACACAGACTTTCTGTGGAATCAATAAACTTCTTATTAAAAAAGTCTAAAAAGTGTGTTATACTTCTGGTTATAACAAGATTCCCGGGAGGCAGTAATGGAAGAAGAAAAAAATAGGGAAATAAAAAAAGAAGATATACAGAAAGAAAATAGAAAAAAGCGTCCGGAAGGGGCAGGAGAAGAACGTCGTAGGAAGCGTCCGGAAGGAGCAGGAGAAGAACGTCGTAGGAAGCGTCCGGAAGGAGCGGGAGAAGAACGTCGGCGAAAACATTCGGAAGGTATGATGAATGAACGCCCGAAAAGACGCCCGGAAGGAATGAACGAAGAACAGCGTAGAAAACGTCCGAAAAAAGAGTATGCGGAGCATACCGGCATACAGGAAAAAGAAATGCAATCAGAGCATATGGCTGGAAAAAGCACGGGACACAAAAAGAAAACGCACAGAAGAGGCCCAAGGAAACGGCACAGTAAAGGCTCAAAGGCGGCTGGAGTTATCAGCAAGATCATTTTGATTATTGCTCTGGCAGTTTTTGCATACTCAGCTTATCAGTTGTTTGATATTTATTATGGATATCACAAAGGAGAAGCAGAATATGACGAAATTGAGAAAACGGTTGTGAGCATTGATCAAGAGGAAGCGGATCGTTATCAGGTGGACTTTGACGCGTTGAAGGAAATCAACCCGGACGTCGTGGCATGGATTCGTTTCGATGAACCTGCGATTATAAATTATCCGGTAGTTCAGGGAAAAGACAACAGTGAATATTTGTCGAAGACGTTTAAGGGGTATGAGAATACGGTTGGAACGATTTTCGTTAATGTGGATAATAATCCGGATTTTACTGACAGAAATACAATTATTTACGGACATCATATGAATAACGGGACGATGTTTAATGAACTGGATGAATATGAAAGTGAAGAGTTCTGGAAGAAATATCCTTGCTTTTATATTTATACTCCGGATGGCGCACAGCTGAAATATCAGATCTATTCTGCGGGCATTGTAAAAGATATAGCTGAGAATTATACATATGAATTTGCGGATGATGAGGCGTTCCGGTCATTCCTTCAAATAACAAAAGAATCCAGCTTTTACGATACAGGTGTGGAACCGGATCTGGATTCCAAAATTGTAACGCTTTCAACCTGTACAAAGGCGAATAATGATGAACGTTTAGTCGTTCACGGGATGCTGGTTGAGGCCAAAAATTAGGAAACAAAATTGAAAAACAGGAGGAGAAGATGGCTATAGATGTAAAATTCGAAGTGGGAGACATCATCCGGATGAAAAAGCCACATCCCTGCGGAAACTCGGAGTGGGAGATCTTGCGTGTGGGAGCAGATTTCCGGCTGAAATGCCAGGGATGCGGACATCAGGTGATGGTTTCCAGAAAACTTGTGGAGAAAAATACAAAAGAAATTAGAAAAAAAGCTTGAAACGTGTGTTGATTTATGGTATCATACCAACTTGTGATATACTATTTTTATCCTTGTTCCCGGCGAATCCGGGAGCCAGAGACCATAAGGAGGTGCAGGACATGAGCAAATATGAATTAGCAGTTGTTGTCAGCGCAAAACTCGAAGACGACGCCAGAGCAGAAGTTATCGAAAAGGTGAAAGCACTTGTAACACGTTTCGGCGGTAACGTAACTGACGTTGATGAATGGGGAAAGAGAAGATTAGCTTACGAAATCCAGAAAATGAAAGAAGCTTATTACTACTTTGTCCACTTCGAATCTGATACAACTACACCGGGCGAAGTTGAGAAGAGAATCCGTATCATGGACGGTGTAATCAGATATTTATGCGTGAAAGACGAAGCTTAGAAAGAGGCAGCGTATGAATAAAGTGGTTTTAATGGGACGTTTGACAAGAGATCCTGAAGTAAGATATTCACAAGGTGAGAATGCTCTCGCTATTGCAAGATATACATTGGCTGTAGACCGTAGATTCAAGCGTGACGGAGAACAGAGTGCAGATTTTATCAACTGTGTTGTTTTCGGTAAGAGCGCAGAATTTACAGAACGTTATTTCCGTCAGGGAATGCGCGTTACGGTCTGCGGACGAATCCAGACCGGAAGCTATACCAACAGAGATGGTGTGAAGGTCTATACAACAGAGGTTGTTGTTGAGGAGCAGGAATTTGCAGAAAGCAAGAATGCGAGCGGCGCACAGTCTTATCAGAACGCCCCGGCTCCGGCACCAAGCGTAGATGCTGGTGACGGCTTCATGAATATTCCGGACGGAATTGATGAGGAATTACCTTTTAACTAGGAAAGGAGATGTGCAAAATGGCATTCGAAAAAGGAAACAGACCAGATTCTCCGATGAGGAGAAGAGGCGGACGCAGAAGAAAAAAAGTTTGTGTATTCTGTGGTAAAGAGAACAACGAAATCGATTATAAAGATGTAGCAAAATTAAAGAAATATGTTTCTGAAAGAGGAAAGATCCTTCCGAGAAGAATCACAGGAAACTGTGCAAAACATCAGAGAGCTCTTACAGTAGCAATCAAGAGAGCAAGACATATCGCTTTAATGCCATACGTTCAGGATTAATTAAAATATTAAGGCTGAATCTCGGGAAATTTTCCGGGAATTCAGCCTTTTTGTTTTGCGTGTATTCGGTTAATCATCAAAACTGCCGCCTGCCATGGCCTTGATCGAAGAGGCATATTCGGAAGGAGTCATCCCGGTGATTTTCTTAAACTGCCGGGAAAAATAATGAATCGAAGTATAACCGAGCTGTTCGGAAATCTGGGTGAAGTTCATGTGATTTGTTCGGATCATCTGCTTGGCCACATCGATTTTCATGGATGAGAAGTATTCGATGACTCCCTTGGAACATTTTTCGCGGAAAATCTTCTGAAGCTGCGAACGTCCGATCAGATTATCGCGGCAGATCTGCTCTATGGTCACATGCGAGTGAATATGGGCTTCCAGATAATTTACCACCCGGTTGAAAATCTCGGTATCGCTCCGGCTTGTGGTTGACTTGGGAGGGAGTTTGGGGAAATTTTTCTTAAAAACAATCGGATTGGTATTATGGCGGACCAGATGAATCAGCAGGTGCTCCAGATCAAGTCGTATCATCTGTTCTGCCCCGAAAGAATTCGGTGTTTTCTTTTCCATATGCTGCAGATACGGATTATCCAGGCGACACGCGAAGCAGTCTCTTGCTTCGATGATCGTATCTGCCAGAAGGTTTCGCTCCAACTCATCAATTCGCAGGATCTTACCGGCAAAAAAATTCATGGCTGGCGATTTCGATGCAAATGATACCACGACCAGATTGGGGGCAGAATCACCGGTTGCCTTTACTGCGTGGAACTCATTGGGCTGATGGAAAATAATATCGCCCTTTTTTAGCAGGTGGTAGGTCGTTTCCGTAATGACACCGACTTCTCCTTTGTCTACATAGAGAAACTCCCAGAAATTGTGGGATTCACCTGCAAAAGAAAAATTATTCATGTACTCAAAATAATGAACAGTGTATAATTCATCAATATGAATGGAATCTTCAAGTTGTACGCCAATATAACCCATATATTGCCTCCAGTGTGACGGTGCGAATGATAAATAATCAGAGTCATTGAACCGAAATATATATTCTCAATAAGTATATTAAACCAATGCTCGGAAAAAATCAATCATAAGTGGCTGATAGTGCAAAATGATAAAAAGATAATATAAATGAATTTTTCACATATGTGCAAATAATCGGAAATAATCTATATATAAGGATATAATAAGACAAATTTAGAGATTGATTATATAAAGACGAAAGAGAGAAAAAGTTATATTATGGACTTAGTTAAAGTAAGTAAAACGAAAATAAAAGTAGGGAGAGATGGAAAATGAAAAAACCAGTATTAGTAATCATGGCGGCAGGAATGGGAAGTCGTTACGGTGGACTCAAACAGATTGATCCGGTAGATGAGCAGGGACATATCATCATGGACTTCTCCATCTTTGACGCAAAGCGCGCAGGCTTTGAAAAAGTTGTTTTCATTATCAAAAAAGAAAATGAAGCAGATTTTAAAGAGGCTGTCGGAAATCGTATGGCAGAGCAGATGGAGGTTGCTTATGTATATCAGGATCTGCACAATATTCCGGAAGGATTTGAAGTGCCGGAAGGACGTGTGAAACCGTGGGGAACGGCTCATGCGGTTCTGAGCGCGATCGATGAGATAGACGGGCCATTCGCTGTAATTAATGCAGATGACTACTATGGAAGAGATGCGTTCCAGGTTATCTATGATTATCTTGCAACTCATGAGGATGATGATAAATATCGTTACACGATGGTAGGATATAAGCTGGAAAATACGGTTACGGACAATGGTCATGTGGCACGTGGAGTGTGTGATACGAATGAGGCCGGAGAACTGGTACGCATCACAGAAAGAACACGTATTGAGAAGAGAAACGGTGGAATCGCTTATTCTGAAGATGATGGAGCGTCATGGACCGAACTTCCGGGAGATACACTGGTGTCTATGAATATGTGGGGATTCACACGCAGCATTCTAGATGAAATCAAGGCTGGATTCCCGGCATTTCTGGAAAAGGGACTTGTATCAAATCCGATGAAGTGTGAATATTTCCTTCCGGCTGTCGTAAGTACACTTCTGGAAGAAGGACGTGCAACGGTTGCAGTTCTGGCTTCTGCAGATAAATGGTATGGAGTGACTTATAAAGAAGACAAACCGGTTGTAGTTCAGGCAATTAAGAAAATGAAGGCAGAAGGACGTTATCCTGAGAAACTTTGGGGGGAAGCATAATGGGAAAAGGAAAAATTGATGAAGCGATAGGCCAGTTCCGGTATGAAGGCGTGCTGATCGATGAAAGACCTTATGGTAGCGGGCATATTAATGATACATATCTGTTGACATTTGAAATCGCAGAAATGGGAACGATCAAGGTTATTTTACAGAGAATGAACAAGAACATTTTCACAAAACCGATAGAACTTATGGAGAATATCCTGAACGTGACTTCTTATCTGCGCAAGAAGATTATTGAAAACGGAGGGGATCCGGACCGTGAGACACTGAATGTGATCCGTACCGTTGATAATATGCCATATTTTGTAGACTCTGAAGGTGAATACTGGAGATCTTACAAATTCATTACGGATGCAACCAGTTACGATCAGGTAGAAAGTCCGGAAGACTTTTATCAGAGTGCAGTCGCTTTTGGTAATTTCCAGAGACTCCTTGCAGAATATCCGGCAGAAACGCTTCATGAGACGATTGAAGGATTCCATGATACAAAAGCAAGATTCCAGGTATTTAAGAAAGCGGTGGAAGATGATGTATGCGGACGTGCTGCTTCTGTACAGAAGGAGATTCAGTTTGTTCTGGAGCATGAACATCTGGCAAATGTGTTCGCGGATCTGCTGGAAAAGAAAGAGATCCCGCTCCGTGTTACGCACAATGATACGAAGCTGAACAATATCATGATTGATAACAAGACAAGGAAAGGCATCTGTGTAATCGACCTGGATACGGTTATGCCTGGACTTGCCATGAATGATTTCGGTGATTCGATCCGTTTCGGAGCGAGTACAGCTACGGAAGATGAACAGGATCTTTCGAAAGTTTCCTGCGATATGGAACTCTTCGATCTCTATGCAAAGGGATTTATTGAGGGTTGTGGAGGTAAACTGACAGAGAAGGAAATCGACCTGATGCCAACGGGCGCTATGGTCATGACCTTTGAATGTGGTATGCGTTTCCTGACCGATTACCTGCAGGGGGATACTTATTTTAAGATCCATCGCGAAAATCATAACCTGGATCGCTGCAGAACTCAGTTCAAGTTGGTTAAGGATATGGAAGCTAAATGGGATACCATGCGTGAGATTATTGATAAGTACAAATAAAGATAGAGAGCCCGTGCTTGTCCGGCAAGGGCTTTTATCTTATATAAAAGGATGGGTGTTTAGTAAAACGACCAATATTTTTAGTAAATATAATTGAAAAATTTAGTAAAAAGTATTCCCTATTTCAGAAAAGTATGATATAGTAAGTTTAGAAGAAATGATTCGAACATATAGGAGGATTAGATCATGGCAATTTTAGTAACGGGTGGAGCTGGATTTATTGGAAGTCATACATGCGTAGAACTTTTAAATGCAGGCTATGACGTAGTTGTTGTGGACAACTTATGCAATTCTTCTGAGGAAGCACTTAGACGTGTGGAGAAGATTACCGGGAAAAAGGTAACTTTCTATCAGGCAGATATCAGGGACGGAGCTGCGCTGGATGAGATTTTCTCAAAAGAAAGCATAGATTCCGTTATTCATTTCGCCGGACTGAAAGCAGTAGGTGAGTCTGTAGCAAAACCGTTGGAATACTATCAGAATAACATCGGCGGAACGCTCACTCTTTGTGAAGTGATGCGCAATCATGGCGTTAAAAATATTATCTTCAGCTCTTCAGCTACTGTTTACGGAGATCCGGCATTCATTCCGATCACAGAGGAATGCCCGAAAGGAACCTGTACCAATCCATACGGATGGACAAAATGGATGCTTGAACAGATTCTGACAGATTTGCATACTGCAGACCCGGAATGGAATGTAGTGCTTCTTCGCTACTTCAACCCGATTGGAGCGCATAAGAGCGGTCTGATGGGAGAAGATCCGAAGGGAATTCCGAACAATCTGATTCCGTATATCACTCAGGTTGCTATCGGCAAGCTGGAGTGCCTCGGCGTATTCGGCGACGATTACGATACACATGACGGAACCGGCGTGCGTGATTACATCCATGTTGTAGACCTTGCAATCGGCCACGTAAAAGCACTTAAGAAGATTGAAGAAAAAGCCGGTGTATGCGTGTACAATCTTGGAACCGGAACCGGATATTCCGTATTGGATATGGTTCATGCATTTGAAAAAGCATGTGGAAAACCGATTCCTTACCAGATCAAAGCAAGAAGACCTGGCGATATCGCAACCTGCTATTCTGATGCAACGAAGGCAAAAGAAGAACTCGGATGGGTTGCAGAGCGCGGACTCGAAGAAATGTGTGAAGACTCATGGAGATGGCAGAGCCAGAATCCAGATGGATATAATACAAAATAATAAAAAGTGTTTTTTTGAATAAGGGACGCCCGAAGAAGGGCGCATAGATTGATAGCGAACGTCGTGACGCTGCGGTGAACTAGTTGCTAACGCAGACTAAGGTGCTCGGGAATGCCCTCGCACCTAAGACTGCGTAAGCACCGGATTTCACCTCCGCTAAGCACGACTGGATTGTTCGATATCAATCTATGCGCCCTTCTTCGGGCTGACTTTTTCAAATGGGGAGGGAACTCTGAGAAGTCGCGGAGGTGGAATTGTGGTGTTGGATACATGATGGCTTGAATTAGATGAGTTCATTGTGTGGATTATATAGACCATCCTGATACCAAACAAAACTTCACGCCAGCACACTAGAATAAAGATACAAAATCATTTCTACTTCCCTAAACAAAAGAAAGGTGTTATAATGTTCAAGTAGGCAATGAGCCGTGCGAAAATCAAAGACAGCAAGATGCCTGCTGGCAGGCAAGCTTGCGGGCTATGATTTTCATAGGGCGAAAGCCCGTGAGCGAAAGAACGAAGTTCTTGAGCTTGGCACGGCGGGGAAAAACCAAACGAAAACCAAAAGTGACAGACTGCCTGCTGGCAGGCAAGCTTGCGGGCTATGATTTTCATAGGGCGAAAGCCCGTGAGCGAAAGAACGAAGTTCAACCAGTACAGCTGATTATGAGGAATGACTATTATGAAGCAGGATATCAAATTACAAGGACAATTAAAATTTTATATGCAGTGGCCGTCAATCATGACGCTATTTCTGATAGCGATGAATATCTGGATTTTCTGGATCGATAAGAAAGCCGGAATCGTCATGGGCGTATTTGTTCTCGTGTATGCTGCGTGTGTGACTGTCATGTACTTTTACAGTAAATCGCTGGTACTGGCGGACATGGTGGAGTTCGCTGCGCAGTACAGCGTAGTCCAGAATACACTGTTAAAGGAATTGTCTATACCATATGCAATATTGCAAAGTGATGGTAAGATTATCTGGACCAATACACAGTTTGACGATGTGTTGGGAGAAGAAAAGAGAAAAGATGCGTATTTGAGCAGATATATTCCGGAACTGAACCGAAGTGCTTTCCCGAAGGAAGAAGGGGAGACGGTCAATCTGGAATTCGGTTACAAGGACAAGGATTATCAGGCAGAAATCCAATATGTATCTGTGGAGGATTTTAATGAATCTGAACAGTTGCTGGAATTTCCGGAAGAGAAGGAATATTTCGTTGCAGTTCATTTGCAGGATGTAACCGAATTGAATGCTTATATTCGTGAAAATGAGGAACAGCGCCTTGTTGCCGGACTGATTTACATCGATAATTATGATGAAGTGATGGAGAGTGTGGAAGAGGTTCGTCAGTCTCTTCTGGTGGCTCTGATCGACCGTAAGATCAACCAGTATATTGCAAATCTGAATGGTATTGCAAAGAAGCTGGAGAAAGATAAGTATTTTATTGTAATTAAGAAGGAAAGTTTCAATCGGATGGAAGCGGACCGGTTCTCGCTTCTGGACGATGTGAAGAACGTAAATATTGGAAATCAGGTTCCGGCTACGCTCAGTATCGGATTGGGACTGAGCAAGGACACATATTCGGCGGGGTATAACTATGCCCGCGTTGCAATTGATTTGGCTCTTGCCCGTGGTGGTGATCAGGCAGTTGTTAAAAATTGCAAAGGAATTACTTATTATGGCGGAAAACGTGAACAGACTTCCAGAAATACGCGTGTGAAAGCCCGTGTCAAGGCTGAGGCACTCCGGGAGTTTATCATTGCAAAAGAGCGTGTGATCGTAATGGGGCACAAGATACCGGATGTAGACTCTTTTGGCGCAGCAATCGGCATCTATCGTGCGGCATCTGCGATGGAGAAGAAGGTCAATATCGTGTTGGATGATATTTCGGTAACATTACGGCCATTGTATGAAGCATTTTCTAATAATACAGCATACCCGGAGGATCTGTTTGTCACCCCCCGAGAGGCGGAGGAACTGGCGGATGAAAATACGATGGTTGTTGTAGTGGATACGAATAAGCCAAAGATGACGGAATGCGAACGGCTTCTTCGCATGACGAAGACGATTGCGGTTCTGGATCATCACCGCCAGAGCGATGAAGTGATTGAAAATGCGGTTTTGTCTTATATTGAGCCGTATGCTTCTTCTGCCTGTGAAATGGTTGCAGAGGTTTTGCAGTATATTGCAGACGATTTGAAGATGACTGTGATGGAAGCAAACAGTCTGTATGCAGGTATTCTGGTTGATACGAATAATTTTATGAATCGGACAGGAGTACGTACATTCGAGGCGGCAGCATATTTGCGAAGATGTGGAGCGGATATTACCTATGTTCGCAAACTTCTCCGGGACGACATGGCTTCTTATAGAGCGAAAGCATCGGTTATCAGCAGTACAGAAGTTTACAGGGATGTTTATGCAATCGCCAGAGGAGAACATCTGGGAATTGAAAGCCCGACGATCATTGGTGCACAGGCGGCAAATGAACTTCTCAATATTGAGGAAATCAAAGCGTCCTTTGTACTTACTGTATATAACGGAAAGATTTATGTCAGCGCAAGATCGATTGATGAGGTAAATGTTCAGATCATTATGGAACGACTGGGCGGAGGCGGACATATCAATACAGCCGGGGCGCAGTTCGAACATACCGATATGGTGAAAGCAATCGAGACACTTAAGAAAACAATTGATATTATGATTGAAGAAGGAGATATCTAGATGAAAGTTATTTTAATGCAGGACGTGAAGTCTCTTGGGAAAAAAGGAGAAATTGTAAATGTAAATGACGGATATGCAAGAAACTTTATTTTACCGAAAAAGCTTGGGGTTGAAGCAAATGGAAAGAATTTGAATGATCTGAAGCTGAAAAAGCAGAATGAGGAAAAAGTTGCTCAGGAAAATCTTGATGCTGCAAAGGAACTGGCAGCAAAACTTGGAGAAGGTAAAGTAGAACTGAAGATCAAAACCGGGGAAGGCGGCAAGACATTTGGTTCTGTTTCATCAAAGGAGATTGCAGTTGCTGTCAAAGAGCAGATGGGAATTGATATCGATAAAAAGAAAATTCAATTAAAAGAATCGATAAAAACACTTGGAATGCATCTTGTGCCGGTAAAATTGCATCCGAAAGTAACGGCAGAGCTGAAAGTACATGTAGGAGAGGCATAGGGGGAGCTGTGAATGGATGAAGCGCTTATCAAGCGGGTACCGCCGCACAGTATAGAAGCAGAACAGTCTGTTGTCGGTGCTATGCTGATGGACCGGGATGCGATCACAACGGCTTCCGAGATTATTTGTGGAGATGATTTCTATCAGACCGCTTATGGAGTGATCTTTGATTCGGTGGTGGAGTTGTTCAACGAAGGAAAGCCTGTTGATTTGATCACGTTGCAGAACCGTTTGAAAGAGAAGGATGTTCCTGAGGAAATCAGCAGTCTGGAATTTGTGCGGGATCTGCTCGCTGCTGTGCCGACTTCGGCAAATGTGAAGTATTATGCGGAGATTGTTGCTGAAAAGTCAACACTTCGCAAAATGATCAAGATGAATGAGGAAATCGCGAATGCCTGTTATCTGGCTAAGGAACCGGTAGAAGCGATTATGGAACGGACTGAGAAAAAAGTATTCGAACTGGTTCAGAATCGAAATAACGGGGATTTCGTACCAATCAAGCAGGTTGTATTAAATGCATTGGAGAAAATTGAAAAATCTTCGAAAAGCAAAGGTACGGTTACCGGAATCCCGACGGGTTTCATTGATCTGGATTACAAGACATCCGGACTTCAGCCGTCCGACCTGATTCTGGTTGCAGCCAGACCGTCTATGGGAAAGACGGCATTTGTCCTGAATATCGCGCAGCATGTTGCGTTCAGGCAGAATAAAACCGTAGCTATTTTCAGTCTCGAGATGTCAAAGGAACAGCTGGTAAATCGATTATTTTCTTTGGAATCTTATGTGGATGCACAGCTTCTGAGAACCGGTAATCTAAAAGATTCCGACTGGGAGAAGCTGATCGAGGGTGCAGGAATCATCGGACGATCCAATCTGATCATTGACGATACTCCTGGAATTTCTATTTCGGAAATGCGTTCCAAATGTAGAAAATACAAACTGGAACACAATCTGGAACTGATCATTATCGACTACCTGCAGCTTATGAGCGGAAGTGTAGGAGGAAGAAGTGAGTCGCGTCAGCAGGAAATTTCCGACATTTCCCGTTCACTGAAAGCTCTTGCGAGAGAACTGCATGTTCCGGTTATTTCGTTATCACAGCTCAGCCGTGCGGTAGAGCAGAGACCGGATCATCGTCCGATGCTCTCGGATCTTCGTGAATCCGGGGCGATCGAGCAGGATGCGGATGTGGTTATGTTTATTTACCGAGACGATTACTATAATAAAGATACAGAACATGTGAATGAGGCAGAGATCATTATTGCCAAGCAGAGAAATGGTCCGATCGGTACGGTTACACTGACCTGGCTGCCACAATACACGAAATTTGCAAATTCACAGAGAAAACAGGATTATGACGAGTAAAAAGATTGCACCGTGGTGCAATCTTTTTGTGTAAGTGCCTAATATGAAAATAAGATTTAGGTTTCTCCAAAGATTTTGTGCAGATATCGTACAGGAGCAGGTCTTGCTGCCTCGCGTCGACTATTCTGCTGTTGCCGGATCAAGTGATCCAGTTTTCGAAACCGGTCTTCTTCCTGGCGCTCTTTCGCCTGAAGAAGAAAATCCATGTTTTTGTTTACTTTTTCAGAGACACTTCTGGTAATGAGCTCTTCCAGAACTTTATTGTTTCCGGTAATGATTTCCTGTACTACTGCGAGAAATGCAAGAGTTGGGTCCTGGACGGGAGTGCCGGTACCGCTTTCAGAAGGAAGTGGCTCAGAGGTTCGGCCTTTAAGATCCGGATCTTCTTTGGGGTGATTATTTTTGGCTTTCAGTATTTCCCGGGTACGAATCAGGTCAGGAATTAATCCTTTAAGATCCTTTAGTTGTATACCCTGATTTTTCAGTTCTTTGATACAGCAAAAAAGCTGTATATCCTCCTTCGTATAGTGTCGATGCCCCATATCAGTGCGTCCGATCGGGAGATTCAGTTCTTCTTCCCAATAACGCAGGACGTGGGATTCCACGCCTACTTGTTTTGCCGCTTCTGATATCATATAATGAACGTCGCCCATACGATACCCCCTTATTCTATTAATGACCTTCAGAAAACAAAAAAGTTTCTGAAGCTAGTACATGTAACACTTACATTGTAGCATAGAATATTGAAAATGGAGGAAAAATCGTTCGACAAATCCTGCAAAAAAGGCAGCGGATTCTAAAATCCACTGCCTTTTACTTTGCTACATCAGAGTTGCAGAAAGCTGATTATTCAGCGCTGATAGCTCCTGTAGGACAAGCTGCTTCGCAAGCGCCGCAATCAACACAAGCGTCAGCGTTGATCTGCATATGATCATCACCCATAGCGATAGCTCCTACTGGGCATTCGCTTTCGCAAGCGCCACAGCTTACACATTCATCAGAAATTACATGTGCCATAGTTATGTATCCTCCTTTTATATAAAAGTTTTGCTGTTCAGCATGATTCTATTCTAATACATCATTCGTAAATATACAAGGGAATTTATGCTTTAAATTATGAACATTGCATAACCTTGCTCATATTTTTGTAAATTATGCATAGAATCTTTACGAAATCTTAAGAAAAAATTTCTCCCTATTTTTAGGGTTTTGGTGTATAGTGGTTAGTATATGAACAAGCGGATTTACGGTTCTGCCGAGTCGAACTTGATATTTACACGAAGAGAAAGAATACTGGACAGACGAAATGGAGCGAGGTTATATGAGAAAACGATGGAATAGTTTAGCTGTGATCTTGTGCGTATCTTTGTTTGTAATGGGATGCAGTGAACAGGCGCAGAATACTGGAAATGACAGCAATACTGCTACGAATAAGACAGAAGTGCAGACCAATGAAAAGCAGAGCAATCTGGATGTATTGCAGCCGATGGCTTATGGAAATGTACAGGGGCTTACGCTTGAGAAGGGAACAAGCATTTCCATTATTGGAAGAGGCAGTTCATCTGCTTATTGGACAGAAATCAAGGCAGGAGCTCAGAGAGCCATTGATGATATGAACAGTATGTTGGGATATAAGGGTGATGATAAAGTCAAGCTGACGTATTCTGCACCGGCGATGGAAGATGATGTGGATGACCAGGTAAATATTCTGGATGAAGAACTGGCACGCTATCCGTCAGCAATAGGAATTGCGGCAGTTGACTCTGGGGCCTGTGAAGTACAGTTTGATCTGGCGGCTGAAAATGGAATTCCGGTAGTAGCATTTGATTCGGGGACAGATTATCAGGATATCGTATGTATGATCGATACAAATAACATGGAAGCAGCGGCCATGGCGGCGAATAAGCTTTGCGATATGATTGATAATGAGGGCGAAGTAATTGCTGTGATGCATGATAACAAATCAACCTCAGCAAAAGAGAGAGAAGAAGGATTCCAAAATACGATTCAGCAGAAGCATTCGAATGTGCAGGTGGTAGAAAAGTATCACCTGGATGATCTGGAAGATTTACAGAAGCAGATTGAACTGGAACAAAAAGAAGAAGATAAGACAGAGGACAATGGCAGCAGCGAGCCGGAGAAAGATGGTGAAGACAGTGATACTCCGGACGTGGACGAGGCTGCTGCAAGTATGACTCAGGAAGATGCAGTGAAGTATATATTGGAAAAACACCCGGATGTGAAGGGAATCTATACAACGAATGAAACGACGGCAAAACTGGTACTCAGTGTTCTGGAGGAGTTGGATGGAAATGATGTCAAAGTGGTCAGCTTTGATGGCGGGAAGGAACAGCTGGAGCGTCTGGAAGAAGGTTCATTGGATGGCTTGATTGTTCAGAATCCATACGGAATCGGTTACGCTACAGTCGTAGCCTGCGCACGCGCGATCCTCAGTCAGGGCAATGAAGCAGAAGTGAATGCAGGATTCACCTGGGTGACAAGAGATAATATGGACAGCGAAGCAATTCAGAAAATGATGTATTAACAATCAGAGAATCAGTCAGACATGATTAGCTATAGGAAAACCCGCCGTATCAAGACTCAGCGAGAAGCTGGATCGGGATACGGCGGGTTTCTTTATCCTCTCTGCAAAGAGATAATAAATTCAGTTCCAACGCCTTCTGTACTGATCACGTTGATGTTTTCATTGTGAGCCTGGATGATTTCTTTTACGATGGAAAGACCAAGTCCGGTTCCTTTTTTGTCTTTCCCCCGTGAAGCGTCTGTTTTATAGAAACGTTCCCATATCTTATTCAGACTGGATCTGGGAATGCCGATTCCGTTATCTTTTACAGAAACGAACACTTTTTCTCCGCGCTCAGTGGTTTCGACGGTAATCGAGGAATCCGTGCCGCTGAACTTAATTGCATTGTCCAGAAGGTTGTAGAGTACCTGTTGGATTTTGCGTTTGTCAGCATAAACATGCAGTTTGCGAGAAGCAAACAGAAGCTCAATCGTAATTTTCTTTGCCGTGCAGGTTCCTTCGAAGGATTCGGCTGTGTTTCGTATGACTTCATGAATATCGAAAGATGTCTTATCCAGAAGAAGGTCTTTGGTGTCAAATTCGTTCAAGGTGAGCAAATCTCGGGTAAGATCTGTCAGACGTTCCGTTTCGAACAGAATGATCTTCAAGTATTTATCCTGCATTTCCGGAGGGATTGTGCCATCGGCCATGGCTTCCACGTAACCTTTGATGGAAGTCAGAGGGGAACGGAAATCGTGTGAGACATTCGCCACAAATTTTTTCTGGTAATCTTCCATATCTTTTAGTTGAGAAGACATGTAATTCAGGGAAGCGGATAGGTAGCCCATTTCATCCTGAGTATCAACCGGAATCACGACGTCCAGATTGCCGGAAGCATATTGCTTGGCGGCATCCGTGATTTTACAGAGCGGACGGTAGATGAAAAAATGTATTCCCATAAAAATCATGAAAGACAACAAATATACAACTAATACTATAATTGCGGTGTTCCGGGTAATGATGGAACGATTTTGATCTATGTCGCGATAAGGCTTATGGATCAGCAGATACCCCTTGGTAGAAAATTTCTGTGTTACAGGTGCGATCACAGTGATCATTTTCTGATCAAAATATCCGTGATAATCACCAATCAGATACTGACTGCTTCCCGCTTCAGCCGGATCAAAATCCTCAATGTAAGAAGGAATATAGGAAGCATCTTCGCTTTTGGCAGATGCGATCATGTTTCCTTCTTTGTCAACAAACCAGATCGTTGAATCCAGATAAGAGCGCATTCCGTTCAGCTGTGTGTAGACATCCGCGGTAGAAATCTGTTCCGAAAAATATCTTGGAAGATAGTCGGAGGTGACCAGATTCGCCTCCTGATATAAATTTCCCGATATCTCACGTTCCAGATAACTGGAAGTCAGTGTCGATGAAAGTGCACTTACCGTAAAAAGACTCAAAAATCCGAAAATAGCATATAAAAGCACAAATTTCATGTAGAGAGTACTTTTCATTCTTTCACCTCGAATTTATAGCCTATGCCCCAGACCGTGCTCAGTCTCCAGGACGGATGGTCCTTTATCTTTTCACGAAGACGTTTGATGTGTACGTCGACCGTGCGGGTATCTCCGATGTATTCATATCCCCAAATCTGATCCAGAAGCTGTTCCCTGGTAAATACCTGATTGGGAGAAGAAGCAAGAAAATACAGAAGTTCCAGCTCCTTCGGCGGCATGTCAACATTTACACCGTCCACCATGACGGAATAGTTGGTAAGATTGATCACGATGCCGGGGTATTCCACACATTTTCCACGGTCCGGAGTATTTTGTTCCGATTTTGCAGGGTGATAACGTCTTAAAACAGCTTTGATACGTGCGACCAGCTCTTTGGAATCAAAGGGTTTGAGTACGTAATCATCAGCTCCGAGTTCCAGACCGAGTACTTTATCGAAAACCTCCCCTTTTGCAGAGAGCATGATGATCGGTGTGCTGGATTTGCTGCGGATTTCACGACATACCTGATAGCCGTCAATTCCCGGAAGCATGAGATCCAGAAGAACTAAGTTCGGATGGTAGCTGTCAAACGCAGTCAGAGCATCTTCACCATCGTGTACCATCATTGTGTCAAAGCATTCCTTCGTCAGGTAGAGAGAAATCAGCTCTGCAATATTTTCATCATCATCTACAATTAAAATTTTCTGTTTTGTTACCATGATTTATGTCCTTTCAATGAGATAGCATACCTGTGGTTTACTGTTCGCACAGTCTTATTTGAATTCTACAATCGTTACACCGGCATCTCCCTCGCCAAATGCTCCGAGACGGAAGGATTTGACATGCTTTTGACGGCGCAGATATTGATGGATGCCATTGCGCAGTGCACCGGTTCCCTTTCCGTGTACAATGCGGACCGGGCTTAAATGGGCAAGATACGCATCATCCAGGTATTTGTCGAGTTCAGCAACGGCTTCATCCACCGTTTTACCGAGAAGATTAATCTCGGAACTGATGTGCATGGATTTGTTCATTTTCATTTTGCCGCTGGAAGTACGCCGCATCTGTTTTGCGGTAATTGTCAGTGGTTCTTCAATGATTTCAAGGTCCGACATGGATACCTGGGAGCGCAAGATTCCCATCTGTACGAAAAGATTACCTTTTGCGTCAGGAAGGGAGCTCACTGTTCCGGTAAGATTCATACTGAGTACCTTGACGGAATCTCCGAGGTGGAAATCAGAAGCCTTGTGCTCCTTTTTCGGTTTTGCCGGTTCGATACGGGAAGAATTCTGTGTCTTTGCCAGTTGTTTACGGATGCGTTCCCGTTCTTTCTCCATCTCGGCAGCAGACACATTTTCCTTGCCGAATTTGCGGAAATTTTTCATAGTCTCATCGGCAAAATCCTTCGCTTCTCTTACAATAGCGCTTGCTTTTTCGTTGGCTTCCCGGAGAATCTTGTCGCGCTGTGCGTCCAGTTTATCCTGCTTGATCTTCATTTCGGATTTCATGCGTTCCATCTCCCGACGGTAGGAAGCAACTTCATCCCGCTCTTTTTCAATGGTTTTGCGGCTTGCCTCCAGATCGGTCAGCAGATCCTCAAAGGATTCGTCCTCCTCACTCAGACGGCTTTTGGCATCCTGAATGATGTAAGAGGGGAGTCCGAGCTTCTCAGAAATTGCAAACGCGTTACTCTTTCCGGGAATTCCGATCAGTAGATGGTAGGTGGGACTTAAGGTTTCAACATCGAACTCGCAGCAGGCATTTTCCACGCCCGGTGTCGAGAGTGCAAATACCTTCAGTTCGCTGTAGTGTGTGGTAGCCATGGTGCGAATTCCCCGATTATGCAGATAAGACAAAATTGCAATGGCAAGTGCAGCACCTTCTGTCGGATCTGTTCCTGCGCCAAGCTCATCGAAAAGTACCAGCGAATCTTCATCTACGTGTTTCAAGAACGATACGATGTTCGTCATGTGGGAAGAAAACGTACTCAGAGACTGTTCGATGCTCTGCTCATCCCCAATATCCGCGAAAACCTGCCGGAATACAGAAAGTTCTGAACGGTCAAGTGCCGGAATGTGAAGTCCGGCCTGCCCCATCAGAGTAAACAGCCCAACCGTTTTCAAAGAAACCGTCTTGCCGCCGGTATTTGGTCCTGTGACGATGAGCAGATCAAAAGTATCTCCTAACGTAACACTGATCGGCACAACTTTTTTCTTGTCAAGAAGAGGATGTCGACCCTCACGGATTCGGATTCGCCCTTTTGTATTAAAAGTGGGACGACTTGCGTTCATATCCAGTGCCAGAGCACCTTTTGCAAAAATCATATCCAGTTCGGTCATGACGCGGTAATCGGTGCGTATCTCTTCGGTATATTCAGCCACATCCGCACTGATCCGGGCGAGAATGACCTGAATTTCCTCCTGTTCCTGGGCATAAAGCTCCTTCAAATCGTTATTCAATTTTACAACCGCCATTGGTTCGATGAACAAAGTAGAGCCGGTAGAGGATTGATCGTGGATCATGCCCTGTACCTGACTGCGGTACTCTGCTTTCACCGGAAGGCAATACCGGTCACCACGCATCGTGATGATGGCATCCTGCAAATAGGAACGAAGTGAGCCGTTTAACAGTCCGTTTAATGTGGAATGGATTTTGTCATTCATTCCAGAAATGCTGCGGCGTATCTGCTTCAGCTTTGAACTGGCATCATCGCTGATTTCGTCTTCGCTGATAATACAACGATCAATTTCGGCGCAGACCGGGGCAAGCGGAGAAATCTGTTCAAAGTATGCATCCAGGCAATCCGCGCATTCTTCCACAGTATCGTGTTTGCCGTAAACCTTTGCCCGTGCCGCTACTTTCAGAAGCTTCCCGATTCGAAGAAGCTCTGCTGCATTCAAAGCACTTCCGATTTCCAGACGCTTCAGAGAATCGGTCACGGCATAGCAGCCGCTGAAAGAAAGATGTCCTTTCTTGATCATTCGGGTAAATGCGGCGGCAGTCTGTTCCTGCGCGGTTTCAATTGCACCGATATCGGTCATTGGTTTCAACTTCTGGCAGGCCTGTTTTCCTCCCGGGGAGGAGGCGTGCCCGGTAAGTATATCAATAATTTTATCAAATTCAAGTTTATATAAAGTTTTCTTGTTCATAATTACACCTCATATTTCATCTGTTTCTATTCTACAGTATTTATATTGGAAATGAAAGTGAAAAGGATAAATTTATTATCATTGAACATTGAAGCAGAATCATGTATACTACTAAAGAGAGCATTGAACGAAACGCTTTGAATTGAAGGAGAAATAACATGTTCAAAAAGCGGGATGAAGATCAGAAAGTGCAAGAATCTATGTCACAGAATCCGGAAGCGTCCGATCATGAAGAAGAGGAACATTATTCTTTTCTTCAGGAGACGTTTAAAGATGAACAGATGACTGGGAAAAAGCTAAGAAATATAATCTGTAAAACAGCAGGCAAAGGCTTGATATTCGGTCTTACTGCCTGTCTGGCATTTTGTGCGGCAAGACCGTGGGCTGAAGTTATTTTTTCAGGAAAAAGCGGCACCGTTTCGATTCCCGAAGATACGGATGAAGATGTGACGGAGAAGGATCCGACGGGGGAAGGAGAAGGAGACGTACAGCAGGAAGAAGCGGTTACATATCCTGCCCTGACGGTCGATAATTACCGGGAAATGAGCCGGGCACTCTATCAGGTGGCTTCTCAGGCAAACAAATGTGTCGTGGAGGTCAGTGCAGTAAAGAATGAGGATAACTGGGAAAATATTGTCTATGATGATGTGAACAGTGTTTCCGGCACCATTGTATGGGAGAATGCACTGGAAATCATAATTCTGGCACCTGCGAGAATCATGAAGGATGCCCAAAGCCTGAATGTGACATTTTCAGACGGTGTAACGTATCCGGCATCACTAAAGAAACAGGATCGAAATCTGGGAATGGCAGTATTCTCTGTTGAACGAAGGTTGCTTTCCAGTTCGACAGCAGGGCAGATTGTCGCGGCAACGCTTGGAAACTCCAACATTGTAGGAAAAGGAGACCCTGTAATTGCACTTGGCAAACAATTTGGATACGCGGGAGGTACCGGATATGGCATTATCAGTTCTGTGAAAAACCGGGTGGCCGTGGCGGACGGTGAGTACAGGCTGCTTACGACTGATATAGCGGCAGCTCCGGGAGGAAGCGGAGCTTTGTTTAATACGAATGGGGAAGTTATCGGGATTATCGATCAGAAGATTACCGATAATGAAAGCATGAATCTGGTTACTGCTTATGCGGTTTCTGATTTGAAACAGTATATAGAACAGCTCTCCAATGGGAAAGCAATTCCATATCTGGGAGTAAAGGGAGTGGAAGTGCCGGACAGCGTTTCGGAAGAAGACGGACTCCCGGAAGGCATTTACGTCAAAGAAGTAGAAGCCGACTCACCGGTGATGAAAGCCGGAATCCAGAGTGGAGATATTCTTATAGAAATGAATAAGAATCAGGTGAAGACCGTTTCTGGTTTCGGAAAGCGTCTGATGGAATGCGAAGTCGGGCAGCAGATCAAAGTAAAGGGCATGCGTCAGGGAGCTTCCGGATATGTGGATATAGAATTTAACGTTACGGTCGGAAGTAAAGAATAGAGTTAGAAAGAGGATTGACATGAGATACATCAATACATTACATGAAGGCGAGACAATCAGGACAATTTATCTTTGCAAAGGAAAAAGAAGCGCGGAGACCAGAAATGGGAAACCATATGACAATCTGATCCTGCAGGATAAAACAGGTACTTTGGACGGTAAAGTCTGGGATCCGAACTCCAACGGAATTGCGGACTATGATGAGAAGGATTTCGTGGAAGTATTTGGTGAAGTAATCAGTTATAATGGAAATCTTCAGCTGAACATCCGGCAGCTGAGAGTAGCCGGTGAGGGCGAATATAATCCGGCGGATTACATGCCTACCAGCGAAAAGAGTGTAGACGGAATGTACGAAGAACTGATGCATTACGGGGCACAGGTAAAGAATCCATATCTGCAACAGGTAATCCAGTACTATTTCGTGAAAGACGAAGCATTTATCCGGCGATTCAAAAGCCATTCTGCAGCGAAAACCGTACATCATGGATTTGCGGGAGGGCTTCTGGAGCATACTCTCAGCGTCGTCAAGATGTGTGAATACATGGTGGGAGCATATCCTATTTTAAATAAAGATCTTCTGTATACCGCGGCAATGTGCCATGATATCGGAAAGACACAGGAACTCTCTTCATTCCCGGACAATGATTACACGGATGACGGGCAGCTGCTGGGACATATCGTGATCGGAGTGGAAATGCTGGATGACGCGATTCGTGAGATCCCGGATTTCCCGAAAAAGCTTTCAAGTGAGCTGAAGCATTGTATTATCGCACATCACGGTGAGCTGGAATATGGTTCCCCGAAGAAACCGGCGCTTGCCGAGGCGGTGGCACTGAATTTTGCAGATTGTACCGATGCAAAAATGCAGACGCTGACTGAGATTTTCAAAGATAAAAATACAACAGACTGGCTTGGCTACAACAGGTTGTTTGAATCGAACCTGCGGAAGACTAGTATATAACATAGAATGATGAGGGCGAAAGAAGAATCTTTCGTCCTTTATTGAATCAGTGAAGGAGAACAGTATGTTAAAGAAAAATGATATGGCAGTTGTGACAATTTCCGACATGGGCGTAGACGGTGAAGGAATCGGAAAAGTAGACGGTTATACCCTGTTCGTGAAAGACGCCGTGATCGGAGACGTCGTAAATGTAAAAGTGATGAAGGCAAAAAAACAGTACGGCTATGCAAGGTTGATGGGAATCGTAGAACCGTCCCCACATCGCGTGAAACCCGTTTGTCCGGTCGCGAGACAATGCGGCGGATGCCAGATCCAGAGTCTTGCCTATGAAAAACAGCTGGAATTCAAGAGCAATAAAGTCCGCGGCAATCTGATTCGGATCGGAGGATTCGAAGAGGATCAAATTGACCGTATTATGGAGCCGATCGCCGGAATGAAAGAGCCATACCATTATAGAAATAAAGCCCAGTATCCGATCGGAAAGGACAAAGAAGGCAATCTGACCGCCGGGTTCTACGCAGGACGGACTCATCAGATCATTTCTAACCTGGACTGCGCACTGGGAATGCCGGTGAATCGTCAGATCCTGGAAAAAGTACTGTCATATATGGAAGAAAATCACATCAGCGCCTATGATGAAACAACCGGAAAAGGCCTGGTGCGCCATGTGCTGATCCGCTGCGGATTTACCACAGATGAAATTATGGTTTGCATTGTAATCAATGGAAACAAGCTTCCTCGTGGCGAAAAACTCGCAGAATCCCTTGCAGAGATTCCGGGAATGAAGAGTATCACCTATAATATTAACCAGGAAAATACAAATGTGATCATGGGCAAGGAAGTGCGGCTGCTCTGGGGGCAGGAGTATATTACGGATTATATAGGAAATGTCAAATATCAGATTTCTCCTCTCTCTTTCTTCCAGGTCAATCCGGTTCAGACGAACGTACTGTACGGACAGGCATTGGAATATGCGGGGCTTACCGGAAATGAGACGGTGTGGGACGTTTACTGCGGAATCGGAACCATTTCCTTGTTCCTCGCACAGAAAGCCGGGAAAGTATATGGCGTGGAAATCGTGCCTCAGGCAATTGAGGATGCAAAGAAGAACGCACAGATAAACGGGATTCAAAACGCGGAATTCTTTGTCGGAAAGGCAGAAGATGTGCTGCCGGATTACTATGCGCAGTATGCAAAAGAACATCCGGGAGAAACGGCTCACGCGGATGTGATCGTGGTGGATCCGCCTCGGAAAGGCTGCGAAGAGAGCGTGCTGGAGACGATGGTGAATATGGGGCCGGAAAGGATTGTGTATGTGAGCTGCGATTCGGCGACTTTGGCGAGGGATCTTAAGTACTTGTGCGGGAAGGGGTATGAACTGGAGAAAGTAAGGGCGGTGGATATGTTTCCTATGACGGGGCACGTTGAGACAGTAGTATTGATGTCAAAAGTAAAGTAAATATCGCCAGAAATGGCTTGTTTTAGCGGAATTGTGACCGGTAGGAGCCCGTGACGGGGTGCTTACCGGTTTTTTCTGTTTCTGTCTGCGGAAACATATCAACCGACCAGAGAACAGGGAATTAGGGGAGGGTTGAAGCTACGGAATGGATAATGAGCTTATTGAGGCTACAGAAATGTTAAAATGCGATTATTGAGGCTACGGAAATGTTAATGGTAAATGCCGAGGCTATGAAAATGTTATAAGTTCCGCTTGCTGGATTTAGCTGATTTGGCTATTATAGTTGTAGAGGCTAACTCTTCCTTTCAAATGAACGATCGATATTCTTCTTCTGGCCGTTCATATCACTTTTTACTGCGTAAGCAGTTCCAGTGCCAATCGGCACAATTTTCACCAAAGATAAAATGAAACAATTCAAACAAGTAGCAGGAGCATATCTATGCCCAGGAAGGAGTATTTTATTGAGTTACAAGAAAGACAGACGATTAAAGGTTTATGAAATTAGCGGACCGAAGTACAAGCCTACACCAACAATCATGCTTAAGGGAGAATGGCTGAAGGAGCTGGGCTTTGATTGCGGTGATCGTATCAACGTTGAGTGCCAGGGTGGAAAGTTGATTATCACAAAGACCGATGAGGTTATTGTGGAATAATAGGAAATAGACATTAGCATTACTATTAAAAGAGCCAAAGATTTCAAAGGATGAGTATATAAAATAGTGCATTATTCTGGCGGGTAGTCTAAAAATGTGATATGATGAAGAATAAAAACAAAAGTGAAAAAAGGTGATGTTAATGTCTGAAAATAAGATAAAAAGTTTAGTAGATAATTTTTATAGAGAGTTTGCAGGATTACCTAATCATAGAGCGATTGTACGTAATAATACACCTGAGGACGCCTTTACTTTAGCAATCTTAAAAGTTATGTACGGAGAAACACTCGATTATGAGGTGGTTCCAGAAAACGTGGATAAAATTTCAAAAGTAATTGTTGCTCCGCCTGATAGTGGAATAGATTTGTTCATCGAAATTGAAGATGGAGATGAATATTATTATGATATTATTCAGTCAAAGTATAGTGAGCTTACTGAAGAAGAGATTAGGGCTTGTTTCCTTGGCATGAGAGATTCTATTAAACAGTATTTGAAGAATCCTAATAACGTAAAGCCAAATTTAAGGGACGTCATTGCAGAAACAAATTTCAACTCTTCTTTTAAGAATAACTGCACTTATTATGTATACCATACTGGAACTTTAAATTATGGTAAAAATTTTAAAGCAACAGAGAAAATAGTAACAATCAGTGAGATGGAAGTTGTGCTGGGAAGTCTGGGTAGAGCTGACCATGTTTTAAAAGTCCCTTTTGCAGAGTTTACTTCCGATATGTTTAATAACTATATTCTCTATGAAAATGCATCGGACAATGCGATGCTTTGTAATATTAGAGGCTATGATCTTGCGGTTCTTTGCAATAAATACATAAGTTCATCTATGGGACGTAATATTTTATTTGGTCAGAATCTTAGAGATTCCTTGGATCAGAAAAAATCAAAAACCTATGATGCAATGATGGAAACTATCAAGGAAGAGCCAGAGAGATTCTGGAATTATAATAATGGTATTACGATCTTATGCGAGGAGCTAGATGCACATCGTAAGGGAAGAAATGGTGATGTAGATTTAATAGAGATTACCAATTTTTCTATTATTAACGGAGCCCAAACAACCAATGCTCTTGGTGCATTCTTAAGAAATGCGCTCATTAATAATGAGCCTGAAGCTATAGAGCAATTGAAAAAGGTGTATGTCCTTGTGCGCATAATGCAGGTTAATAATGAAAAACTAAGCGGAAATATCTCCATATATAACAACTTACAGAATCCAATTTCATCAAGAGATATGGTTGCCAATAACTACGAGCAGAAAAAATTACAGACTATGCTTATGACAGGTGAGGCTCCGTATGTATTTGTTGAAATAAGAAGAGGACAAACTGTACCACCGCAGCCAAGATTTGAAAAGCACCAGCGAATTACAAATGAGGATCTTGCGCAGCTGGCTTTTTCTGCATTCCTCCAGGCTCCATTTAAGGCTAAGGACAAGAAAAAAACGTTGTTTAATAAAGACGGGTCCGATGCGGAGTATTTAATAAATGAATATTACGATGAAATTTTTTATCTTTCCGAAGAAGACGATAAAAAAGGCATTTTGTTCCAGAGAAGTAAAGAAGAAATCGATGAAGCTTTGTTCATAAAATATTTGTATGTTCAGGCAAGAAATAAAATGAAAAAGACATACGATGAAAATATTGCAAAGTGTAATCAAAGAATAGCGGCTAATTCTGGAAATGCAGAACAGCAACAGAAAATGATCCAGCTGTATCAAAGGAATAAAGAAGTAAATAATACATGTATGTTTTACTGTATTGCATTGTATTTTACTCTCAAGGAGAACTTTGGATCTGTTGGGGATAAAAATTCATTTGATTATTTTAGTTTTTACCGTGACAATAGGAATTCCAGCTATAAGGATGATATTATAGAGTATTTTGCAAAGACATTTTTACAGGCTACGGTTAAGATAATGTCTAAATTACTTATGGCATCCGGAAGTGGTAGTGCAACGAACTGGCTGAAGCGAGTTCAGAGCCAAACAGATTTTTTTGATGTATTATCAGAAGAAATGGCTGGAGACTTATCTTATCAGGAAATGTATACAGAGTTTGTAAATAAATTTGTAGTATAGGAAAATTCAGTAGGATTGGAGAGAAAAATGTATTACTTAGATACACAGACAATTGAAAATGCATACAATTCACTTACTTCCTTAGAATTAGGTGATCAAGGTGCAAATGCCATGTGTATCCCTCCTGGAGAATGCCGCGCATCTCGGACTTCCGGTACCCGAGGCAATCAAGGTTGTATTAGAGCAGCTTCATGATCGCTCTGAAGAAAAGAAGGATGGTGATATGTAATGAAACTTGTACAGAGTATTCTGACAAAAAATCCTTGCTATACTGCAGGGAGAAAAATTACTGTAAAAGGACTGATGCTTCATTCGGTTGGTTGTTCCCAGCCGAAGGCATCAGTCTTTATTAATTCATGGAACAGTGCATCCTATTCGAATGCCTGTGTTCATGGTTTTATCGATGGCAATGATGGAACAGTTTATCAGACGCTTCCTTGGAACCATCGAGGCTGGCATGCAGGTGGTGATGCAAATAATACTCATATCGGAGTAGAAATGTGTGAGCCGGCATGCATTAAGTATACGGGTGGAAGTACCTTTACTTGTTCTGACATGGCAACTGCAAAGGCATGCGCTGAGAGAACATACCAGGCAGCAGTTGAGCTGTTTGCTATGCAGAACTTGAAACGATCGACCAGCAGCTTGAGGCAAAACAGAAGGAGCTGGTAGACCGAGCTCTCAAGAAACTCGACTATGAGGAATTAGCAGATGAAGTAGAAGCATTAAAGGATGCCAAGCAGCAGATTCTTTTAGGGAAGGCCGTGGACAATAATCAGCAGATCAAGAGGGACGAGATGATTTCATTCTTGCAGGAGCAGCAAGCGGAGATCGCAGAATACGATGATCAGATGGTACGCAGGATGATTGAAGGGGTTACGATCCATGAGAATGGTAGCTTGACGGTGATCTTTAAGAGTGGGACTGTGACGGAAATAGCATAAGAAGAGATTATTACTAAAGGTTAAAGTGCTCGGCTTCTATCGGACACTTTTTTCTTGTTGACAGGACATTACAAAATGTAAAATCTAAAGTCTTGACAAAATATAGTCACATGGATATAGTGTATATTACAGGAGGTGACAAAATGAACGAGATTGAAAGAATGCAAAAATACCTTCAGCTTATTAGAAGAGCGGTGGGATGGAGTGCAGAAGAGTTCGGAGAGCGTATCGGTGTTACCAGACAGACGATCAATAACATTGAAGCTCCTAATCCAAGAAGTAAACTAACCAAAACGCAGTACATTGCTATGAGAAGCGTTCTGGATGTTGAGATTCATCAACACCCAGAAGACACAGCGATGCTCCGTTTGATTTTGGACGTTTTTGTGGATCATCCGGAGAATTACAACGAAGACGAGAAGAAGGCTCTACTTGCTAAGGCCAATATGCTTACACCTTCTATTTTAGCAGGAACCACTACCAGAGAAGCAGTTTCAGAAGAACTCACGGGTGCGGCAGTTGCCTCTGGTATCATTACCGGTGCAATGTTAGGAACAATCGGCCTGGTTATGGCAGATGCTATTAGCGATTGGCTGATCAAGGCTATTTTTGATAGAAAAAAGTAACAGTGACAAGTTATGACGAAAGGACAATGATCATGCAGATTAAATTTGGAATTTTAAAGAAGGGTGACACCGTTTTAAACGTTTGGGATAATCACATTGCTGTTAAGAAGAAAAACGGTGATGTTGAAATTTATCAGTTCTACCTCGATGATGAGGGGCTTCCTAGATTAGCTGAAAACACTGTGTTAGTAACGCAGGGAGATGGAAGCATCTCTGCAAAAGCGGGGGATGGTTCAGTAGAAGTTATGACGTTTTAAGGAGGGCTGCATATGAGATGTTCAAAATGCGGTAGTCCTGATCATAATGTTCGTACATGTCCATATAGAGATCAGGATGTTCCACGAAATCGTGCGTTATGGGTTAAAGTAGACAATCTTACTGAACGTGAGGAAGCAGACCTTCTTTCTGGTATTGTAAAACTTAAGAAAAAGGTAGCACCGAAAGGTCGTGCAACTTCGGCTAACGGAGATGTGAAAGAACTTCCTGGACGTATTCGCGACGCTCTTAAATTGCTGGGAGGAAACTAAATGGCTCAGAAGAGAGACGCTGCTCATATCCGAGCACAGAAAGCTGGGAAAGAAGTTGATCAGTATGTGTGCTTTTTATGTCTGAGACAATTTCATGGAAATCACGGTCACCATATCATGCTTTACAGTGAAGGAGGAGAGCCTTCTGTAAATAACATGGTGACCCTTTGCCCGGAATGTCATAGAGAGTATCATAGTGGCAAGTTAAACATTGACCTCCTTCGCTTTTAGCGGAGGGGGATTACTTAGGATAAAAGAGGGACAAAGATGCTATTATTCTCGACAATTCTTGAAATTGAAAATAAGCTGACAAAGGATGATTTTATTCGGCTGGTCATAGAATGGAACCAGAATGGCCATCCATCTAGTGTCATTGCCGATATCGAGTGGAACGGGGAAAGAAATATCCGTTTCGAGGATGCCAATAAATGGCTAGAGATACAGGAATATCGCAACAAAAATATAATTGCGGTACGTTATGAAAAAAGGGAAGAAGATGGTGCGGTTTGGGACACAGACTACATCATGAATTTTAGTTCCATGAAAATGGCGGTCAGATTAGATCGTAGCTATATGGAAGAATCTCTGACAGTCGATGCGAAGTTCTATACCCCGTTTTTTATATCTCTTCTGATTGACAGGGGATACATAAAGAAGGATGGTAATCTCGAAATAAGACGTAGGCCACTGATGATTACGGATGAAAATCTGGATCTGCTTGTTAATGTTATCAATGGTAAGTCGAAATACAGATTGCCTGTGGTAATAATAACAAAGACCTTTTATGATGAGGATCCGGTTGACGTAGCAAAGCTGTCTAAAGAACTAAAGGGTGTAGCTCATGTATTTGTACAGGAGACTAACTGCACCAATCCGAAAATTAAAGAAATGTGCGATGGTCGTAATGAGTACTATGGTGCAATCGGTATATATCATCCGAATCCGGTTATTGGCCACCGCAGATACCTATACAGAATGTCAGAGGGAATAGATACTATCCTCTCTGAGAAGGTTACCAAGACCGTGATGCAATATAGCAACACTCAACTGGTAGGACCTTTGTTTACGTGGTTTGGTGTTAACAATGCAATTCTGCAGGATCGGTTAACTAGTAAGCGAGCTGAAAATGCTGAAGCTGAAGCTGGCAGAAGGATGGCTATGTATGAGCTGCTTATGCTGAAGTCCGATCTGGATCAGAAGAAAGAGAGCATGCGACAGCAGGCATTGGAAGAGGCAAAGGCTGAGGCAGATGCCATTCTTGATGGATTTGAAGCAGACCTGCAGAAAAAGGATAGCGAGATTGAAAGGCTGACAGGTGAGCTTGAGAAGAAAGAACGAGAACTATCTTGGCTGAAAGCAAAGATGGATTCTATGACTCAAGTTCCAATAATATATGCAGGAGACGAAGATGATTTTTATCCGGGTGAAGCTAAAGATTTTGTTCTGTCCGCTGTAAGAAGAGATCTTGCTAAAACTGAGCAGAGAGCTGCGGAAGCAAAGAGACTTCTTAGGAACTATTCTAGAATGACCCCAAAGATACGAAAAGGACTAGAGGATATAGGTTTCATATTCGATAAATCAGACCATCAAAAAATAAAATATTATGGGGATGATCGATACACCGTTATTTATGCCAGCACTTCGAGTGATCAAGGCTGCGGTGGAGAGAATAACGTACATACTACAATAAAGAAAGCGTTCTGATTTTAATATAATCAGAGATGTTAGAATGGAGGTAAATATGGCAGCTATTAATGATGACGTATATTTTATGGTTGATAAATATGACCAAGAGGCGGTTAACCTGATAAAAGAAGCATTCGGAGAATGTGAGGCTGTGGAGGAAGAAAGCTTTGCTGGAGGAGCGGTCATTGTTTTTATTGTTTCTTCTGTAATTGCATTAGCAAATACTAAAGCAGCAAAATCAATTATTGATGGATTGTTTGAGAAGGACAAAATTAAGGTTGAGTATAACGGAATTAAAATTGAAGGATCTTATGATAATGTCCAGGCAACAATAAGAAGAATTCAGAGAGAGGAACGCTCTCATGGTGGAAATCAATAAATATCTCAACAGATATACATTACTGCACAAACCTACGTACACTAGGTTAAGAGAAATCATTGAAGGTTTTCCTCAAGTGATAAAGGGTAAATATGAATCCAGGTTTGTTGAAATATATAGTGCTTCCATTTTCCCAAGAATAATCAAGTTAAATGGTGAACAATATATTATCATAGATCATCACTTTGAAAATCTATTTGCCCATTATTCTTTAGCATATCTATGCGAGGTGGGTAGAATTAATGCTAACATTGATAACGAGTATTTACGACATATAATGAAAAGCCTTATACTGTTATCGCAGGCAAGTCTACAAGAGGAAATACCAAGTTTAGCTTTAAGCTTTGCACAAGAATATGTAAATAGCGGGGCTTTTTTGGGAAGATATGATTCGCTTCTCAATTTATCGGGGAAGGATGAGGCTCTGAATGAGGTAGAGATTTTTTCTAATATGTTTACTATTCTTCATGAAATAGGTCATCTCAGGTACAATGATCTGCAAGAAAATGAAAACGGTTTTTTGGGGTTTCGTGAAATGTTGAAAAAAACAGTCGAATTTGATAGCTCAGAAAGCAGTCAAGATATTATCAACATGCTTATAGCATTGAAGGCCGATAATAAGACCGATACTGAGGAATTGTATTGTGATCTGGTAGCTGTTTTGGAATTAACAGATGTGATCGAAAAAGTATTTGGCTCTACTATGAGTAGCAGAGAAAAAGCGACAATTACGATAGAGGCTGTCATGTTATCGATTGGCTTTCAAGCACTATTAATTCAGAATAATCTTTACTGGAAACTAATGTATTATCAACGGAAAGGACTGAATGAAAAAGCTGGAAAAGTACAAGGGATGATAGAAAAGAAATTTAATCAACTGCAGATAAGAGGGTCGTTCATGTATACTCTTGCTCATGGGATTATTTGTAGAAAGCATAAAATGGATTATACAAAAAGCTATTTTTTGCGGTCTTCTGCTTTTGATGATGTTTCTTTTGAAATGTTTCAGCTTTACGCAGACAGGATATTAAACCGTGCCCTATGGTATGAACAAAACTATTCAATTGAGAAAATGAAGGAAACCAGAAATAAATTACTGAAATGGAGCTAGTAATTTGATATGTTCCCACGAACGGAAGTATACTTGGACATGTTCCCACGAACGGAACTAGCCAGTGGATATGTTCCCACAAACGGACGTTGGCAATGGATATGTTCCCTAAAACGGAAGTACCATATAATTGGCTTGGGGCGACATTCATACCATTGTCTCAAGCCATGTGGAGACGGTATGTTTGCTGAGTAGGGCGAAATAACTATTTGGCAAAAGGGTAGAAATACGTTACAATATAAGGGAACTTTGCGACTTAAGAGGGGTAAGCAAAAGCCTTGGTTTTATGTGGAAAAGCGGAGTTTTCACTTCGCTTTTTTTGATGGCATAGTTACAAATATAGATGAAAACAGTGAGGGTAAAAACAGCATTGTATATGGAAACAGAAATGTATGTTTGAGTTTGTTTGTTAAATATATACGGAAGGAGAATAATCGTGGCAACAAAATGGAAATTGGAAGATGATGTGAACGATTATGTGAAAAGTACACTTGAGGCATTAGGATTAAAAAATTAGTGGATTATAATGTGGAATCAGGAATGTCTGATTATATGAAAGAAGCTTTGAAGGGGTCTGCTAAGACAAAAAATAAAAGTAATTTTGGGAAGCCAGATTTTCATGTCGAAAAATATAAAATACCAGTTGTAATAGAAGATAAGTTGGGTGGAAATAAGTTGATTTCTAGGACAAAAGCTGGTTTGAAAATGGATGAGAAATCAATAAAAAACTATGCTGTGAATGGTGCCGTTTATTATGCACAAAATATGATTGCATCTGATAAATATTCAGAAGTAATTGCAATAGGAATAGCAGGAGATAATGAAGAAAACGTTGAAATTGATGTGTATTATGTTTTTGCATCTTCAGCTACACCAAAACATATGAACGAGTACAAAAAATTGGATTTTTTGGAGAGTAGGGATAGTTTTGAGAGTTTTTATGAAGATGCGGTTTTAAGTGAAGAAGACAAACATCGGATTTTGATTGCATCACAGGTGCAATTACAAAAGCATGCAAATTGTTTGAATTCATTGATGAATAATCATAATATTCCTGTGGATCAGAGAGTCGTATATGTTTCGGGAATGTTATTAGCGATGCAAGATATCATTGATTATGATGGAAATAGAATAGATGTAGGGCTTGTTCCAGATGATTTGAAAGGAATTCAGACAGCTACTAAAAGAGATGGGGTAAAAATAGTAAATCAAATTAAGGAATATTTGGAACAAAAAGAAATACCGCAGCAAAAGAGAGAATTAATGTTAGGTTCTTTTAGAGAATCTATATCGTTGGATAGTGACAGAGATATAGTTATTGAATTGGATAAGCAGGTATCGACTTTGCTGAGCGAAAAAGCTTCTGTTACAAAACAAATCTTTGTTTATATATATGAAAATGTATATTTGGCAATTGATGGAACAGCAGGTCATCTTGATATAATGGGAGAAATGTATAGTGTATTTTTAAAATATGCTCTTGGAGATGGCAAAGAGATTGGAATTGTACTTACACCACCTTATGTTACAAAAATGATGGCAGAAATACTTGGTGTGGACAGGAATTCTAAGGTAATGGATTTGGCTACAGGTAGTGCTGGATTTTTGATTGCTTCAATGGAAATTATGATTCAAGATGCGGAACATGTGTATGGAAAAAAGACGTCCCGAGCAGAAGAAAAGATTAAAAAAATAAAAAAAGAACAATTATTAGGGATTGAGTTGAATGCGAAAATGTTTACGTTGGCTTCAACTAATATGATATTACGAGGAGATGGTTCTAGCAATATTCAAAAAGGGAGTTCTTTTGATAGACCGAAAGCTTTATATGACAGTTTTAGCGCGAATAAGTTATTGCTCAATCCGCCGTTTACTTTTGAAGAAAATGGGATGCCATTTATGTTACATGGATTGAAAAATATGGAAAAGGGTGGAAAGGCAGCAATAATTATTCAAGACTCAGCAGGAAGTGGAAAAGCAACGAAATCAAACTTGGAGATATTGAAAAATAACCGTTTACTGGCAAGTATTAAAATGCCAGTCGATACTTTTCAACCGTCTGCAGGAGTCCAAACATCAATATATGTATTTGAAGCAGGCACACCTCATGATTATGCAAATCATCTTGTAAAGTTTATTGATTTTAGAAATGATGGTTGCAAGAGAACAAAAAGAGGACTTTTAGAAATAGATAATCCTACAGAACGTTATCAGGATATTATTAAAATTTATAATCTGGGATTAAATGCTGATAAAAATCCGGATTTTCATACGGAATTATGGGATTTGGATAAAATATTTGTTGAAGATTTAATAGATGAGTCTGGAAACGACTGGAATTTTGAAAAACATCAAGTGATTAATACAATTCCGTCAGAAGCCGATTTTATGAAATCTGTTAGTGATTATCTTTCGTGGGAAATCAATCAATTGATATGTGGAGGGAGAACATATGACTATTTTTAAGGAAAAGAAATTATCAGATGTTCTTAATTGGATTCCTAATATTAAAAGAATAAAGCCAATAGATATTAAAAGGTATACAGTAGAACAAGGCGAAAAGTATCCTTTTTATGGGCAACAGTTGATTAATAATGGGGTGGTAGATTATATTTCAGTTGATGAACGGTTCTTAAATAATAAAGAAAAGAATGTATACTTACTTATTGCGTCAAATAACCATTCTATTAGCATTGTCACAACACCATTTTATATAAAAGAAGACCATGCAGCAACTAGTACTTTGGGGCATCCTAGAGTGACCGTGAAAAGTGCATTATATATAAAAGGGAGTATACAAAAAGTATTTGATACATCATTTGACTATAATGCTAAAGCATTACAAGGAATTTTGCAAAATACAAAGGTGACTTTACCGTGTTCTGATGAAGATTCAAATGAGTTGGATTGGAAATATATGGAGTTGTATGTTGACGAGTTGAAAAATAAGAACATTAAGCAGATTAAAAAGTTTTTGTCTGACAAGGGATATGAAGGTGTAGAGAATACAAACTTAAAGGAAGAAGATTATGCTATTTTAGAAAAAAACAAAAAGATTCAGTTTCAATCATTTGGTTTGGGTGATTTGTTTGATACTATAAAAAGGGGAAAAAGAATTAAGTCTTTAGATAGAATTGAGGGAGAATTACCTTTCTTCACGGCAGGGGTTGAAGGCATGGGTTTTTCTGATTATATAGGAAATGAGGAGGCAGAAGTATTCCCTCAAAATAGTTTGACAATTGATATGTTCGGCAATACTTATTATAGAGGATATAAGTATGGAGCAGATGACCATGTAACAATACTTTATCATTCAAATAATATATATAGTAAAAGAGTGTTACAGTATATGCAAACTCAAATAAATCATACATTACACAATAAATTTAGTTATTCGCGGAATTTTTATCCTTCAGACGCGTATGATGTTGAAATAAAATTGCCAATTATTAAAAAAGATGTGATTGACTTTGTGTTTATTGAAAATTATATGATTATTATAGAAAAGAAGATACTTAATACTTTGCTTAATAAAATATAGGGGGCTATCAAATCTCTACAGACTTTTCAACTAAAGACCGTCGCCCCCTCAAACACGAATTTTCGCAGAATTAACGAGGGGGGATACCCAGGTATGAGCGATATAGGCAAAATAAGTGGAAAACAGATGATTTTTTCCAATATAGTTTTGTTATTTTGTTCCGATTTTCGCTTAAAAAGGATACGAAAAGTGGTAGAAAAACGTCTTGTTTTTATTATATTATTTAACAGAAGAAAATCGGGTTTATGATATGTATCGGGTTACCGCCGTGGCGGTAGCCCATATTTTTTACGGCATTTTTATTGTTTTCACGGCTTCTGGTCGGATGAGCATTCCATCGAGTCGTTCATGTGCTGCGTATCCTATTACGCCTTCATGAACGTAAAGTTCTGTCAGGACTTTTACGGAGAGAGGCTGTCTGATAAGAATCCAATAATAGGATAAATCTCCGAATGCAATCGGCATGGTACTGGTACATATCCCCATTCATCAAGGATAAGCAGATCCTGATTGTTCAGATCATTACGGAGTCGCTCAAGCGTACCATTCTTCCGTGCTTCTGAGAGTTTTAATACAAGCTCTGTTACCGTATAAAATCTGGTTTTATATCCCAACATACAGGCTTTGATACCTGCAGCTATCGCCATATGTGTTTTTCCAACTCCTACAGGTCCATACAGCACGAGATTCTGCTTCTGATTTATAAAACTGACATTTTCCAGTTCTTCTTTTGTGAGTGCTGGTGGAAGCTGCACCTGTTTATATGAA
>NZ_JBQHSE010000026.1:0-48820 GCF_052066395.1 Bariatricus sp. HCP28S3_A4
CTGAAGTACATAAACGAAAGAAAAGAGTATTTTCAAAATGTAGATGAAGAAACGTATTATGTGATCCGGGAATTTTTGCATTCGGAGAGAATGTTGAAGGAAAATATAGAGTAAAGTCAGGGAAAGGAGACTGTGGATATGTGTAAGGCATTGGAAGATTTGTATAATGAAGGAATAGAGATTGGAATGGAGCGTGGAATGGAATGTGGCATGGAACTCGGCGTGGTAAAAGGCGTAGTGGAAACATTGTACGATTTTGGAATAGAGAAAGATGCTGCAATCCAAAGAGTAATGCAGAAATTCGAAATATCCAGAGAGCAGGCAGAAAAGGATGTGGAGAGTTATTGGAGATAGGTTGATTTGTTGGGATCTCTGTACTCGGAGAAAATATTGAAGGAAAATATAGGAAAGAATCAGAGGAAGTAGACTGTGGATATGTGTAAGGCATTGGAAGATTTGTATAATGAAGGAATAGAGATTGGAATGGAGCGTGGAATGACGCGTGGTATGGAATGTGGCATGGAACTCGGCGTGGTAAAAGGCGTAGTGGAAACATTGTACGATTTGGAAATAGAGAAAGATGTTGCAATCCAAAGAGTAATGCGGAAATTCGAAATCTCCAGAGAACAGGCGGAGAAGGATGTAGAGAGTTATTGGAGATAGATTGATATCTAAGTAAATATGAATGAAAAGAAAAGATGCGGAGGGCAAAAGCGTAGAAATTGCTCTCGGCATCTTTTTTTGATTTCGCTTATTCTTTGTCTACACTAAGAGCAATTTACGGTGAGTTTGTGTGGGTACAAAATACACGAAAAACATAAAAAAAGCGTCAAATTCTAGTACTTTAAGATGAGGATGTGAAAAATAGGTGAGTTATAATGAATAAGATTCTAATATTATGCGCTTACTAGGTGGTGAGTCCGATAAACCGGAATTATATGACTGACAATGAGAAGTGTGGAATTGAATAAAGAAAGATAGATTAATGAAAATAGTGTATTGCAGACAATATAAGGGAAGATTAGTGAAATGAAGAGTAAGGCCTGCATTTCCTATCATTTAATAGATCTTTTGACCAAAGGGGTGATAATTTTTTGATAAAGGAATCTAAAAGTTATATAAAGTGTTAGATTTCAAAAACTTATAAATAAAAAGGGAGGAAAAAGGATGAAACGTAAAGTAATGAGGAAATTGTTTTCTATGTTGCTGGTGCTGTGTATGGTGTTTTCAATATTACCAAGCAGTGCAATTGCGGCTGGTGAAGAAGACGCCGATGCGCAAAACGATGTGGATACTACCTACAGTAGTGATTATTCTATTCGAGCGCTGTTTGTAGATGCTGGCCGAAAATATTTCAGCGTGGATTGGTTTAAATCAATTATTGATGAAATGGCTTCAAACAATATGAATACGCTGTATATTAGCTTCTCCAATGATGAAGGTTTCCGCCTCTTGTTGGATGATATGAGTCTTTCATTTGATGATGGAAGTGGTAATACTGTAGAGTATGATCAAGAATTTATGGCTCATTTGGTCGAGAATCCACAAAATCTTTCGGATTCTGATTTTTTGAAGAAACAAAATGAAGGTGCTGTTGATGTTTGCCAGGGATTGAGCAATTGGGATTCTAGTGAATATTTAACGCAGACTGACATGAGAGAAATTGTAGGTTATGCACAGGCTTCTGGAATCAAGATTATTCCAGAATTAAACAGCCCGGGACATATGGGACAGATTTTGTGGTATTTCCCAACATATAGAAATGTTGGAACTTGGGGAATAGACAATGGACCTTCCTATGCGTTAAATCTTGAGAATAAGGAAGCTGTCAATTTTGCTACTGCATTAATAGAAAAATATGTAGATTTCTTTTTGGGTATTGGGTGCACCGATTTTTGTATTGGTGGCGATGAATTTGCTGCAAATGGAAGTAGTACAGAAACTATAGCAACGTACTTAAATAATTTGGCGTCTTATGTGAAAAGTAAGAATATGACTGCTTATGCCTGGAATGATGGACAGGCAGTAGGGAATGGGTTGAGTACAGATGTTGTTATTAATTGCTGGAATGGTGACCCGACGAGCATTTTAAATAATGGATATAAAGTGGTTAATTTTAATTCTAATGCACTTTATTATGTGCTGAAGAGTTATGAATGGAAACCAAATTTATCCGGCTGGACTCCGTTAACTTTTAATGGGGCGACTGTGGATGAAAATGAGAATATTCTGGGAGCCAGTCTTGCTATTTGGTGTGATGATGCTAATCGTGAAACTGCTGAGGAGATTAAGACAAATATTACGAGTTATTTTTCCGATTTTAGTGCAGCGCTTGCTAGTTCCGAGGAAGACAGTGATTTGCCTGCACCGACACAGGGGGCTGGTTATGAACTTGTGAATTTTGCATCACCTACGGTTTCTACGAATGCATCTAGTGGCTGGTATTATGATGGCGGTAATGTCATTGACGGAGATACTGGAACTTATGCATGGACCAATGGAGCACAGGATGTCGGGACTTATATTCGTGTAGATTTAGGAGAAGTTCAAACGGTCACTAGTATCACGGTGACTTCTCCGGCTGATGGAGATACTTGTACCAATGCTAATGTTCAGGTTTCTACTGATGGCACTACTTGGACGACAATCGGTACGCATAGCGGAAGTTCCTCTGAATCTGTTACAGATTCCTATAAAAAAGATGCAGGAAATATGCAGATTCGCTATATTCAGATTGTAATTACCGAAGCTAAAAATAATTGGTGGAAAGTTTCAGAGATATCTTGGGATCCTAAGGCGACGGATACAATTGAAGATGGAACATATATTATTGTTAATGGGACAAATCAAGCAATGAATACAAATGCCAGTGGCAGTGGGCTTGGTAATAGTACAGTAACCATTGAAAATTCAGTTGCAACTCCGGTGGATAGTACATATGAGTGGACATTTACTCAGCAAGACGATGGTACATATTATATTACTAATGCTTCTGGAGAGTATTTGTATATTAGTAATAATGGGGTTTCTGTCAGTTCAACACCACAGAATATAACAGCGACAATTTCTGGTGGAAAAGTACAGTTGTCTAATGGAAATAATGCGATTAATTATTATGCTTCTAATGGGCAAATTTTCTCAAGATGGAATTCGGGTACAAGTGATAGCAACAATATGCATACTTTGTATAAGAAAATTGAGAGTATAGGTGTTCTTGCAACGCGTTCTTTATATAATGCGATTATTGAAGCGCGTAGCTACAGCAATGATGACGGTAGATATGGAGCAGAAGAATTTAGTGCACTACAGACGGAACTGGAGTCTGCAATAAATGTTTATCTCAGCGCTTATGAAGAAAGTACAGAAACTACACAAGAGCAGATTGACGAAGCTGAAGTCTCTTTAAGAGCTGCGATCAATGCACTTATATTATCTGATACGACAAGCAGTTATATTGAAATTCCGATAGAAATTCTGGATTTCCGAGCAGATGGTGTTTTATTTGAGTATGACCAAAATGCAACAAATTTAGGAGCGTATGATTTGCTGAAACCATGGGCGTCTGCTTATGAAAATTTACTTCCGGGCACTCCGGCTTCACAGGAGGAATATGCAGATGACGATGTGTGGAGACGACAGGGACTGACAGAATCCACTTTGGTAGATGGAAATTTAGTATATACTCAGGCAACTGTTGAATATGTTGCGGCGCTGATTAATGCAGGATATTATTCTGATTTGACTGGAACAGAAGATTCCTGTGGTGATTGGAAACATTCCACTGTAATTAATTGGAATACCACTATTTCTGAAAAAGTTAATGCAGTTAAAAGCATACCGGGTAGCTGGACAGATACATTGGCAAAGACCAGTACAGGAACGAATGGCGGATATCTGAATTGGAGTAATATTGCCACGTCTACGGATCTTGCTTATTATTTATTGACTAACTTGTATCGCTCTACAACAGGTGATGGTAATGCAACCTATAATACACCGGTGTCAGATGTAAATAAGTTACGTATGTTGTATGATGAAAATACAGGTTTATACACAATTGATGCGCGTTATCAGACAGAAACAACAGGAAATTATCTTTACAATACTGATTTAACTACTGGTACCAGTAATAGTCCTGGTAAATTCGACCCAATCAACGGACTTGGTTATGAAGGCAGTGATTACGAATATGGGGACACAACTGATGCAGTAGATGGTGAGAACTTCCACTTTACAATGCATGCAAATGGTTCATTTGTATACTATGCTGATCAGAACCTATATTTTGAATTTGCTGGTGATGATGATGTTTATTTCTATATTAATGGAAAGCTGGCAATGGATATCGGTGGAGCTCATGGATCATGTGCTGACAAATTATATCTGAATGATGTGGCTGATGAACTTGGTCTGGTGGATGGTGGTATCTACAGCTTTGATATGTTTTATGCAGAGCGACATACAACAGCTTCTAACCTGCGATTTGCTACTAACATTCAGATTATGGATACAGAAGCTGTTACTACTAAAGGACAATATAATGCAGAAACAGGTAATTCTATAGATTATGGTGCTATTGTAGAAGCAGGAACAAACGTTGCATATAGCTTTAATGTTCTGAACCTTCGTTCTGTACCAATTAAAAATATCTCTTTTGTAGATGACACCTTGGGCAGTAAACTGTCAGGTAATTCGATTACGTTATATGATTCGGATAAGACGAATGGCGCGATAACGGTGATAAGTGATATTATTGTATACTATCATACCTATGATCGTCCGTCTCCGACTCAGGATGGCACGCTGAACAGCGATACGCCTGTGGAAAAAACGGTGGCAGAAATTACAGACATGATCGAGGCAGCCAATGGAGGTACAGAAAGTACCTCTTTGGAAAGAGGTTCTTATAAGGTCGCAATCAATTCAGAAGATGAATTGAAACAGTTACTCGTGTTGGGAGCACCGGTAGATACACAGCTTTGTGTATACGGTATTAAGAGAACGGTAATGGATACGGATACTCCTTATATTAATACAGTTAGCTCTAGAGCTTATTATACATCTAACGGCAAAAATATTGCTATTAATGGACGTGCGAATCAGAAGCTGACAGTATTGAACAGCTTTGCTTCGATTGAAAAAGAACAGATTGTAATTGATTATGGAAAAGCTATTAATATTGACATTGCTAATATTACAGATAACCTTACTGTAAGAAGTAGTGCCACAAGAAGTAGCGAAGTTGTTTATTCTTTCTATGGTGTTACAAAAAATGGTGCGCATACTAATGTACGTACCAATACTACTGGTATTCGTACAGAGTTGAATACAGAATTTACTCCTGCAAATGGTAATGGAACCTATCAACTTCTGGATAGTAGCGAGGATAATAAAGCAGATGTTATTCAGTTTCAGCTGACTAAGATGCTTTCTGAAGTGGAAAAAGTGTATGCGGTTTATGAAGTGAAGGATAGTGCATTAAGTGATTCTGATTATGTAACTTACTATATTCTGGTTGAGGTAGATATTATTCCAGCAACAAATGTTTACTATGAGACAGATTTTGCAGATAAAGTGTTTACATTTGCAACAACTGGTACAGACTGGAAAAAAGTAACGGTTGATGGAGATAATAATGCGGATGGACCGCAAGATGATGGAACTGTTGGACAGAATCAGTATGGTTATGATAGCAGTTATGCAGATGATAAATATCAATCAGATGACAGTAGCTGGAAAGTAATCGGTGCAGGTTCAACAAGTACAACTGTGAACTTTTCTTTTACGGGTACTGGCTTTGATATAATCAGCCGTACCGGACAAGATGAAGGATTTATCCGTGTATCTGTATACAGTGATGCAGAAAAAACTAATTTGGCAAAAAGGGTTACAGTACTTAACAAAAGTGAGAGTGATTTGACACTGTATCAGATTCCAGTTGTTTCTATTGAGAATCTGGATTACGGTACATATTATGTAGAGATTGGTGTTTCCGCACCAAATACTACATCAGAATATGAATCCTTGCAAAATAACGGTCAATTCCATTTTGATGCAATTCGGATCTATAATCCGATTAATGCATCAGCAAGTGCGGCAAATATGACACCAAACAGCGATGCTGGTATTGCTTATATGGCATATGTTGCAGATGGTGAAGCAGATCCTTCTATTAAAGAAGTTCGTTCAATGTTGATTGCAGCAAATACATTTGATGAAACAGCAGATGCAGAAGATACCGATTATGTAGAGGGAGTTTCCTTTGTCGATAAAAATCAAGAGGGTGTAAAACTTTCTGATTATAAAACCATTGGCCCCAATAATGAGGTTTATTTGACAGGGGATCAGGCAATCGGATTCAAAATTCAGGTAGATGGAACAACACTTCCTGCAAGCATTGACATTGGTGCAAAATCGGCTAATGGAGAAGCTGTAGTGTTACATGTAAGTGTTCTGGATGCAGATTTTGATGAAATTGTAGGTGCAGGAACTGGCAATGAAGGCATATCAATTTCTTCGTGTACAGCGCAATACTTTAATTTAATGGGCAGTCAAGGTGTGGCCAATGTGTTTGGCTCAAATAACTATGTTTATGTCGTTATTGATAATTTAGGTGATGGCGTTTTATCAATTACGGATCTAAAGATTGGGTCAGGTAATGAGACTGCTTCTGTACAGATTCTGTCTGATCAAGATGTAGTTGAACAGACAATCAATTATGTAGAAGGTTCCAATGCTCAGGTTGAAGAAGCAAATTATGATATTCTCAGTGCTGAATTTACAACAGAGACTGTGAAGCGAAATAAAGATGCAATTATAAAAGTAAAAACATCGGATGATGTGGAAACTTTGAAAGTTCAGAATTCAGCTGGTCGTGATGTAAGCATAAAGACATCGATTAAAGAAAATGGTGATGGAACAAAAGATTGGACAATTACCTTTAAAGCAACATCTCTTGGTACACAGAAATATACAGTTACGGGATATGGTGCAGATGGGACGGCTGGAGAATCAGCTACAGTTAGTATTAAAGTAACAGCACGGTAGAGAAAGGAGGAAACGGTGTAATGAAAAGAATATATCAAAAACCTATTCTTACAGTGGAATCCTTTCAGCTGGATGCGGCTATTGCAGCCAGTTGCTCCAGCCAGGGGTATCAGCCTCTGAATCATTATGATTATTCCGTATGCAATGACCATACGGATGGAGGTTACTTTTTCAATGCAGATCATTGTGATGTTGATTTGACACCAGATGATGGTGATGGAAGTGATACGCTGTGCTATCATGGACCTAGTATGACTGGTGGTGTAACATTTATTTATTCTTAATGAGTTGCTAATACGTATAAATGAGGCGGCTGCTGTGGATTCATGGCACCGCCTTTTTTGAAAGGGGAATAATGTATTACTATCGAATTGGAAACTTACAGTTCTGTTGGCGGAAAGATAATATATCTTTAAGTCAAGATGAATTTATGGAACGTTATTTAATATCAGAAAATGAGAGAGATACTTATGTTGATACAATAACATATGAGAGTAGGATTTTACAGTTAGAAGATTATCAGAAAAAATACCTTTTGCAGAAAAATGAAACATATGAATTATATGAAACAGACAAAGGGTGTCTGATCATTTATCATTGGGCAACGTGTCGATTTGGGTTTGGTTATTGGCTGGAGGAATTAGAACATGAGAATCATATTACCTGTTATTTTCATCCGAATATGGTAAATCAGACTCCACTTAGTGCAGTTCGGTTTTTTAGTTGTGCTGGAATGCATAGTAAATTTCTTCAGCATGGTGATTTTGTCCTTCATGCTTCTTATATTGACTGGAACGGAAAAGGAATAGTTTTTGCTGCACCTTCTGGTACAGGAAAGTCTACGCAGGCGAAATTATGGGAGAAATATGCAGGTGCAGAGATTATAAATGGTGATCGGGTTCTCTTAGGAGAGTGTGAGGGGAAGTGGTATGGCTATGGATATCCTTGCTGCGGATCTTCCACAGTTTGTATTAATCGTACACTTCCATTAGCAATGGTTGTGATTTTGGAGCAAGGTGCAGTAAATCAGGTGCTGCATCTTACTAAAAGTCAGAAGACTCGTGCATTAGTTACCGGCACACAGCTGTTTTTGTGGAATAAAGCAGAGATTAACCGTGCATTTGAGATTGTCGGGAAATTTGTGCAGAGTGTTCCTGTTGTGAAGTTAATTTGTCGTCCGGATAAAGATGCTGTGGATACATTAAAAAAATATTGGGAAGAAGGAATGTTGAATGAGAGTATCTGATTATTTACATCATAAAGCGTCCACCAATAAAATTCCTTTGAGTGGATGTTTTGAATTGTCTCCTATATGCAATTTTAGTTGTAAAATGTGTTATGTCCGGAAAACAGCAAGCCAAGTACAGGCAGAAGGAAAACAAATTAAACAATGGAATGAGTGGTTGGAATTAGCCAGAGAATGTAAAAAAGACGGAACATTATATTTACTACTGACTGGGGGAGAACCTTTTTTATATCCAAATTTTAAAGAATTGTATTCAAAACTTCATGAGATGGGCTTTATTCTTTCGATTAATTCTAACGGGACTTTGATAGATTATGAAACATTGGAGTGGCTAAAAAGAGCAGCTCCTGCACGAATAAATATTACTTTATATGGTGCATCTCCCGAGACTTATCAACGTATATGTGGACACGCAGATGGCTATGAAAAAGCAGTGTCTTCCATCTTAAAAATAAAAGAGACAGGAATTCCGGTAGTTATAAATGCCAGTATGATACCGGAAAATTCGGAGGATATGGAAGAAATTCTCGACTTTGGGAAAAAGCATAATATCAATGTTAGAATGTCAACATATATGTTTCCGCCTGTTCGAAGAGATTCTGAAAAGTGTGATTCTCGTTTTTCGGCAGAAACGGCTGCAGAAATGTATCTAAGAAAAATGCATTACCAATTTACTGAAAAGGAATGCCGGACTGTATTGCAAAGGCAGTTGGACAGTTATATGAAAAGAGAGAAAAAAGATGAAAGTTGGGGGCAATGTGAAGAATATATGAAATGTCGGGCTGGAAGAAGTTCTTTTTGGGTATCTTGGGATGGAACTATGAGCGCTTGTGGAATGACGCCGTTTCCAGTGCAGGTATCACCATTTCAAAAATCTTTTCATGATTGTTGGAAAGAACTGACAGATCAGGTGCGGAGCACGTCAGTATTGAAGAAATGTACAAGTTGTTCTTTAAAAGAAGTATGTAATCCATGTGTTGCCATGTTATATGCTGAGACTGGTGACGTGAATGAATGTGCTCCATATTTGAAAGAAATGGCAGAGAAAACCATTGAAAAAATAGTAAAAGGACAGAAAGAAGGGCTATACGTTGAGAAATAAAAGATGTTCAGGAAAAAAGAAAAATACATTGTGGAAAATAATTATTTTTTTGATCATATTTGTTATTTGCATATTTGTGCTTATTGGTGTACTTACGATTTTAAAAAATGGAAATATTAATGAGGAAGAGTCCGAGGACGAATCTGCAACATGTGAAACAGAAGAACGACAGGAAATGTCAATTGAACAAAGGGCGAATGCAGATTACGAAGAATGGCTTGCTGCCGGTATGGTAACTGCTCTTTCCATGCAATACCCAGATTTTAAAATAGATGGAATTTATTTAACAGGCAGAACTGAATTATCAAAAAAAGAAAATAGTAATGGAGTTTATGTGATATTTACAGCTGAAGGCACACAGGCAGCGGTTTATTCTGTTCCACTTTCTGAGGAACGAACGGAATCTGGTACAATAGACCTTTATACCAGAGATTTGGGATTTGCTACTTTTGATATGAAAGATCCAAATGCGATTAATAAAGAGAGCTATCAACAGATAGAAATGAATGAATTAGATGAATTAATTTCACAGTCGCTTTTGGTATCTCTGTACGAGCATTAGAGGAGAAAAAGTATGAAGCTTAAATATGAATTTTCCGTCCGCGAGATTGCGGGAGATTATGTATTGGTTCCTTTAGGAGAGGCGGCATTGAAGCTGTCCGGTATGATAACGACAAATGAAGTAGGAGCATTTTTGTGGGAGCAGCTTCAAGATGAAATATCAAAAGAAGAATTATTAAAAAGGCTTCTGGATGAATTTGAAACGGAACCAGGTGTGGCGCTAAATGATATAGAAGAATTCTTGGAACAGATGAGAAGGCTGGATGTACTGGAAGAATTCTCAGAATAAATTGTGTTTGTGGTAGGAGTAATTTCAGGCAGTCTACAGGAAAGAACATAAAAATTATTTAACAAAATCTAATACTTTAAGATGAGGATACGAAATCCAGCTGAGTTATAATAAATAAAATTCTAATATTATGCGATTATTAGGCGATGAGTCCGATAAAGCAGAGTGAGTGATTGAGCCTCGGAATTTTGTATTTAGAAGGCTTATGTATGAATTCCAGATGTGCTCCCTTTCAGGTAAACAGCAAAAAGACTGTTGATCTGGAAGGGAGTATTTTTAGGAATAAGATTTAGCCATTCATCGGTACTTTTTCGCAGAAAGGCAGATTGATATAGATGAAGAAATTAAGAGTTTTCAGCGTCATACTCCTACTGATTTCAACAGGAGCCTTTGTCGCGTTTCGAACATATTCAAAACATATCCAGGACAATACGCCACCGGTAGTGACCTGTGACAGCGAAGAACTGAGAGTATCAGTCACTGCCGCAAAAGAAGACCTGCTTGCCGGAGTGACTGCCAATGACAGTCGCTCCGGAGATGTGACGGATTCGGTTGTAGTGGAAAGTATGTCTGCATTTACAGAAGAAGGAACGCGGATCATTACTTATGCGGCGGTAGATGGCAGTATGAATGTCGGTAGATGCGAGCGGACTTTGGTGTACGAGGATTATGCTCCGCCGGTATTTCATATGAACAAACCGTTATGCTTTACCGTGGGACAGAGTATTGACATTCTGTCCTGCATATCGGCGCAGAGTGTGCTAGATGGGGACCTGACGTCCAATATCAAATACTCTCTGGAGAAAACCATCAATACGATGACTGCCGGAGAGTATCCGATCGAATTCCGTGTCATGGATAGTGGTGGAAATACGGTGTATCTGAAAACGCAGATCAGCATTTCCGATAAGAACTATGCGGGAATTGAAGTGAAATTAAAGGACTATCTGATCTATCTGTCCGTGGGAGAAGCATTTGATCCTGCTTTATATTATCAAGAGGCAGACAGAGAGGGAGAGTTATCCATCGAGTCGAATGTGAATACGTCACAGGCCGGAACTTATTATGTGGATTATGTAGTTGAAGGAACGATGAGCAGCGGCAAGAGCCGTCTGGTTGTGGTAGTACGATAGAAAGGTCAGAAATATGGAAAAGGAAATGCAGAAGAAACAGATGGAGGATATTTATAATATTTTCCGGGATGTGCTGAAAAATTGGTGGGTTGTACTGTTTATCGCGTTGTCAGCGGCCTTTCTTTCCTATATTGCATCGGCGGCTTCTTATAGTCCGACTTATACATCAAATACAACATTTGTGGTGTCTGCAAAGGGGGCAACCACCGGGGCTTATGCAAATGAAAGTCAGACACAGAAGCTGACGGATGTGTTTCAGGCGGTGCTGGACAGTCAGATATTGAAGAAAATGGTAGCGGATTCCCTGGAAATGGATTTGTTTCCGGGGACAGTCAGGATCGCAGTTGTACCGGAGACGAATCTTCTGACTGTTTCCGTGACTAGCTATTCACCGGAGATCTCGTTCCGGCTTCTGAATGGTATCTTAGAGCATTACCCGGAAGTGTCTAAAAACGTGCTTGGTGATGTGGTACTTGAGGTGTTTGAAGAACCGAATTTCCCGTCAAGACCGGATCAGGCATTTCAGGGAAGAGATGTGATGAAGAAAGGATTTCTGGTATCTGCGGCGCTGGTTGTTCTTCTTCTGGCGGTAATGTCCTATCGAAAGGACAACATCAAGAGTGTGGATGATGTGACGGACAAATTGGACACGACTGTATTTGGCACGCTGAATCACGAGCCGGCGTACCGGAACCTGAAAGCGCGCCTCAAGCGGCAGAAAAAGAAAATGCTGATTACGGAACCGGCAGTCAGCTTTGGATTTGTGGAAACAATTAAGAAAATGCGTACGAAACTGTTATATAAGAGCAGGCAGGAACAGAACAAGGTTCTTTTGGTTACAAGTACAGTTAATAAAGAAGGAAAAACGACCGTGGCAGCCAATCTTGCGCTGGCGATGGCGCAGCGGGGGATGAAGGTTCTTCTGATAGAAGGAGATCTTCGCAATACGGCTCTTGCAGGGGCTATGGGCATAGAAGTTCCGGAAGGAGCAGGGCTTGGAGCACAGCTCGTAACGGATCTCGAAAAACTGGTATTTCAGGTGGATGATAAATCGCTATATTTATTGGTAAATAATGTTCCGCACGCAAGAGCTACAGAGTTTCTAACATCGAGACGGTTCGGAGAGTTCCTGAATGAGATGAAAAATAAGATGGATTTTATTATTATTGACGGTCCGGCTGCAAAGGGCAGGGCTGATGCAGAAATCCTGGCGAGAAAAACCGATTTGTCTTTGCTGGTGGTAAAACAGAACTGCGCGAAGATTCCGTACATTAACGATACGATCGATATGCTGGAGAATTACGGAAATGGGCTGATCGGGTGCGTGTTAAATGATGTTCTGGTTGGTAATGCAGTAATAAGCTCCGGCTATGGTTATGGCTACGGATATGGATATGGATACGGCTATGGAAAATACCGTTATGGCAAATATTATGGATACGGAAAGTATCAATCTTATTATTATGACAGACGGCAGGAAGAGAATGAGTCTAAAACACAGAAAAAAGAGGAGACCAGATAAGCGATGGGGAATCAGGAAAATGAAAAAAGTCAGGAAATGGAATTGATCGATATCACCGGATTGCTGTCAGACTATTTTCGTATATTCCGGAAGATGTGGGCATGGGTTTTGATTCTTACGATATCAGGGTCTGGAATCTTCTACGCTCGTGCCAGAATGCAGTATCAGCCCAGATATACGGCTTCTGCAACATTTACAATCAATATACAGAGTGACCAGCAGGCGGGAGGAAATTCAGGATCGTCGAATTTCTTTGATAATTCTGCGGCAGAACAGATGGCGACGACATTTCCGTACATTCTGACCAGTGGAGTACTCAAACGTAAAGTGGCAAAGGATATGGGAACCGGCGTAGTGACCGGAAATATTGAAGCTTCCGTGGTTGAAAATACGAATCTTCTTACGATTTCTGTTACGGACGTGGATGCGGAGCGTGCCTATGTAACGCTTCAATCCGTGATTAAGAATTATCCGTCTGTGTCTGAAGTGATCGTGGGAAAGGTGAATATGGAAATGCTGGATGAGACCGGTATCCCGCCTAAGCCGGACAATCCGAGAGATTTTAAGCGCGGTGCCGTGAAAGGCGCGGCATTTGGAGTCCTGCTGGCGATGGCCTGGACGGCTCTTCTGGTTGTGACAAGAAGAACCGTGCGCAAAGAAGAGGATATTCACAAGTGGATGCACACGAGATGTCTGGGAGCAGTTCCGGAAATCCATGAAAAGCGGCGAACAAGATCCAGCCAGATGAGGAAAGTTCTGACGGATCCGAAAATAGATGAGAAGTTCCTGGAATCGTTTCGAATGATCCGAAATAAAGTAGAATATAGTGCACATACCTATCATATGAAAACCTTTTTGATTACGAGCGCCCTTGCCGGAGAAGGGAAAAGTACCGTTGCGGTAAATCTGGCATTGTCGCTTGCGCAGGCAGGGAAAAAGGTTGTGCTAATCGATTGTGACTTGAGGCATCCCACGGATCGCAAAATCCTGAATCTGGATCCGGGAGATGGATTGGCAGAGATCCTTGAGAAGAAAGTGAAAATGTCTGAGTGCCTGATTGGAAGTACAGAATTGGGACTTCCTTCTGATGTAGAGCTTTTATTTCTTCCGGGTGGAAGTACGATGAAAGATGGCTCTGAGTTCCTTGGAACGGAACTTATGAAACGTATCATCGAAAAGATGGAGGAATGGGCAGATTATGTGATCCTGGACAGTGCACCGGCCGGACTTCTGACCGATGCGGTTGTTCTGGCACAGTATGCAGACGGAGCGATCTTTGTTGTAAGGAAAGATTTTGCGAGGGTGGATTACATTATGGATGGAATGGAACATCTGGCAGAGAGCCGGATTCAGATTATCGGTGGAATATTGAATGGGGCATAATCGTTTCCTTTTTCGTAAAAAATGGGAAAAACAGGGGATATAGAATAAAAAATCATAAAAAGGTGGAACAAATCTAATACTTTAAGATGAGGTTATTAAAATCAGGTGGGTTATAATAAAGAGAATCCTAATATTTGAGGTTACCAGGCCCTAAGAAGGCATATATATTATGGATGGAATGAAAAATATGAGACGAAACGGTCAGAAAATTTTTCTCGTACTGGCACTCATCTTGGTGATAGGACTTGCTGTGAGCATATACGTATCCTATAATTGCCTGACAATCAGGGAATATACATATTCTACAGAAAAAGTATCACAGGGACTGACTTTGGTGGTGCTGTCGGATCTTCATGGACATGAATTTGGAAAAGGAAATGAGGAGCTGGCGAGGAAAGTCGCACAGCAAGAACCGGACATCATCCTGCTGGATGGTGATTTCCTGAATGAAGATTCGAAGGATGACTCTGTAGTGACAGAACTGATACGTACACTTCATGAGATTTCCCCGATATATTATGCGCTGGGAAATCATGAGATAACGTACATGACAAACGGACATCCTGATCTGGTTCAGAAGATTGATGAGGCTGGAGCTACGTGTCTGGAATTGAAATATGTGGATATTGAGATAAAAGGACAGACACTCCGGATTGGTGGGATGTATGGCTATGCCTTTGGGCTGGACGGCGAAGATTCGGCAGAGGCGATCGATGCAGAAGCCGGTTCGTTTTTGAAAGAGTATCAGGATACAGACTGTTTGAAGATTATGATGTCGCACAGACCAGACAGTTTTATATTTGGAAATGCATCTTCTGTATGGAAGGTGAATCTTGTAGTCAGCGGCCATGACCATGGAGGACAGGTGGTTCTGCCTGTGCTGGGGGGAGTATTTGGCGGAGATCAGGGATATTTTCCTGAATATATCCATGGTATGTATCAAAAAGATCAGATGCATATCTTTGTAAGTAGCGGACTCGGAAGTTATGGAGAAATACTGCCAAGGATCAATAATGTTCCGGAGATTGCGGTGATTCATATACAGAGTAAATGATAATGTGAAATCATGCCAATAGACATACTTTGTGACAAAGGCCGATTAAACATATTCAGTATCAGAAGGAAGGTTTGATATGGAAGAGTATGTAGAGAAGAAATATTGTATTAAGCCAGGATATATTCTTCGAGAAATTGCCGGGGAATATGTGATTGTTCCGGTGGATGAAGAATGTATGATTTCGAATGCGGTCATGTCACCAAATGATTCGGCTGTGTTCTTCTGGAAGGTATTCCAGACTCCTCATACCAAAGAGGATGCAGTTAGGAAAGGAATGCAAGAATATGACGTGGAGGAAGAAGTGATTCGGAAATCTACAGATCGTTTTGTGGAAGAGTCTTTAAAGTATAGGATTTTAGAGGAGGTTGTTTGATATGAAAAAAGAATGGATTGAGCCGGAAATTTTAGTACAGGAATTTACGGCGAATGAATATGTAGCTGCATGTGTCACTGGAACAATTCAGTGCGTATATCCAGGTACAAAGAAAGCAAAAGGTGATAATGGAGTATATGACGATTACAATGGGAAAGAGAGCGGATGGTATACAGATGGGGATGGAATGCAGCATGGAATATGTGGCTTTAACGCAACAATTTCTTTTAATGGCGACACGGCCAGTGGATTCGAAGCTATAAAAGGAGTAACTCAAACGGATCGCCCGATATATAATATTTATGGGTATCAACAGGCAGAGGGTACTTATTATGTTACCTGGACAAGTAAAGATACTAATGCAGATAAGGAATATCATCATAAGGGGAGACTGATTGTTACCAATGTTGATAATACCCGTCCGAATCATTCATAACTATAATGTAACCTTACAGGGACTGTTGTTGATTGTTTTAGCAGCAGCCTCCTTTTTAATTTTAGGAAGTTTTTATGGATAATAGTACACTTGAAAAATATTTGATTGAGAATGCGAAGAAGCAGAATGTCCCCATCAACGGGAGCCTGGAACTTCTTCCCCTTTGCAATATGAACTGTGATATGTGTTATGTCCGGCTCAGCCGTTCGGAAATGGAGCGGAAAGGTCGGCTGCGTACCCCAGAAGAATGGATTGGTATTTGTAGACAAATGCAAAAAAGTGGTGTGTTATTCCTTCAACTTACCGGGGGAGAGCCGCTTCTTTATCCGGGGTTTCAAAAAGTCTACTTGGCTTTGAAACAGATGGGAATCATTCCTACACTCAACACAAACGGAACGTTGCTTGATGAAGCATGGGCAGATTTCTTTGCACAGCATAAGCCACGACGGATTAATATCACACTGTATGGATCCTGTGAGGATACATACGAGAGATTGTGCCATTATAGTAAAGGTTTTGAACAAACAATTCGCTCGATAGAATTGCTCAAAGAGCGCAATATTGATGTCAAGATCAATGGGAGTCTTGTAAATGCAAACCAGGGAGAAGTCAAGAAACTACTTGATATTGCATACCAGCTGGATACACCAATTAATATTGACACGTATATGTACCCTGCGACAAGAGAACGTGGCAAAATATATGATTTTCATTCCAGATTGACACCCATGGAGGCTGCTCGGTCACGAATAATGATACAAAAATATGCTCAATCTGAAACTGAATTTCGGGAATCTGCAAAACAGTTCCTTTCTAAAGCGAAGCATCCAATGCCTGCCACAGAGGATAGAGACCAAATGAAATGCCTGGCAGGGAGGAGTTCTTTTGCCATTAACTGGCAGGGAAAAATGCAGCCCTGCGTCATGCTTAAGACACCATCTGCTTCTGTTTTTGATCAAAGTTTTGATGATGCATGGAGAACGATTTCTGATGGGGTAAAGAATATTTGCTTGAGTCATATATGTACGGGATGCTCCAAGCGGGATGTATGTCAGACATGTGCGGCATGTGCCTTGTATGAAAGTGGAAGTTTTGGGGGTGTACCGGAGTATATGTGCCGATATACGGAGCAAACTTTAGAATGTTTAAAGGAAGAGCTAGATTATGAATAAAGCAAAGCTATTTCAAGTTGGTGATTTCTGTTTCTCTCTTTCTTATCCTACAGAGATTATCCCTCCAGACAATTTTATGACTTTTGCGGTATCTCAAGGTAAAGCGTCCTATTTTTATACCATTTCCTTTTCTTGTTCGATTCAAAGACCGGACAAATCTGCAATTGCCAATCGGGAGGATATCGTGATTTACTCTAGTCAAGAATTTGAATGGCGATTGATAGGTGCGAAAGGCAGAAAAGGGTTTTATGCCTTATACCGAGAGAATGGGGTTAATTGCGCGAAAATCCAGTTATCCGAAAAGAAGATTCAGGATATACATTTTGATACTGTATTTACTTCCCTGTTTGCTTTAGAACGGCACATGATAAAACGAGACAGCCTGATTCTTCATTGTGCCTATACAGTATACAAAGGAAAAGCCATTCTGTTTTCCGCTCCTTCCGGAATCGGTAAATCCACGCAGGCAGAATTGTGGAAGCGATACCGGGGCAGCAGAATTGTCAATGGAGACCGTGCGCTTTTAAGAAAAATAGACGGAGTATGGTCAGCCTGTGGCTGGCCTGTCTGTGGTTCATCAGACATCTGTGAAGCAGAAGATACGCCTCTCTATACGATTGTGATGCTGAGACAGGGGGAGACCAATCATATAGAACGGCTTTCTCCCGTTCAGGCATTTACAAAGCTCTATGCGCAGATCACGATCAACCAGTGGAACCCTGCATTTGTGCAGCGTGCAATGGAACTGATTGAAGATCTGATCGGTCAGATTCCGGTTTATCAGCTTACCTGCAATATGACAGAGGATGCTGTCCAATGTCTGGAACAGGCTATTTTTCCGGAAACAAATACTGTGGAGGATGATATAGACCTATGAGAAGGGTAGACACACAAGAATATCTAACCATACTAAAAGACCTCGTGCAGCAAGGCAAAGAGGTAAGCCTTCTGGTTTCCGGAAACAGTATGTCCCCGTTTCTGATCCATGAAAGAGATTACGTATACTTCCGGAAGCCCAATCGCCCCTTAAAGCCCGGCGATATCGTATTTTTCCAGAGAAAAACCGGTCAGTACATCATGCACCGTATCTGGAAAGTGAAGCCGGAGGGTCTCTATATCGTGGGAGATGCGCAGACGGTAATCGAAGGTCCGGTAGCGGAAGCGCAGGTGTTTGCGGTTATTACCAGAGTTCAGAGAAAAGGGAAATGGATCTCGCCCGGGGACTTCTGGTGGGAATTTTTTGAACATGTGTGGATCCATATCATACCATTGCGGCATGTGATGATGCGGCTATATGCCGGTATCCGAAGGCAGGGCAGTTGTGACGGAGGACTATAGACTATAATGGAAGAGAATCAAACTAATAAGGGAATCTCGTTTGAGTCGCTGGACATTCTGATAGGAAGATGGAAAGACGGGACCTTTTCCGAGATTATTGACGACTGGAAATGGATTTTCTCTTACAGTAAAAAATACAAGGGAGCGATCGTGTTCTATACGCTGCTCGGCATTTTCAGCACCTCGATGGGGCTGGTGAGCAGTGTGGCGAGTAAATATATGATCGACATCATTACAGGGTACCAGACCGATAAGCTGTGGATCATGATTGTGATTACCGTGGGAAGTGCCATTTTCAGCCTGGCTTTTTCGAATATAATTAACAGGATTTCCACGAAGCTCAGTATCTATATTAATAACGATATTCAGGCAGATATCTTCGATAAAATCATCGATGCAGACTGGCTTGAGATTAACAAGTACAGTAACGGAGATGTGCTGAACCGTTTTAACAGTGATGTGAGTACGGTGAGTGGAAATGCAATTAGCTGGCTGCCGTCTATCGTAATTGCAATTTATAATTTTGTGGCTACATTCATTGTGATCTGGCATTACGACAAAATCATGTCTCTTCTGGCATTCGCGAGTGCACCGGTCATGCTTCTGATGTCAAAATTCCTGATAAAGAAGCAGCGGGAGTATGCAAAAAAGGTCAAAGAGATGAGCAGTCAGTTGATGACCTTTGAAGTGGAGACGTTCTACAATTTTGATACGATCAAATCTTTCGGGATTTCTAATTTATATGGGAAAAAGATGCGGATGTGGCAAAGCAGGTTTAAAGATGTCAGCCTGGAATATAATATGTTTTCAATCAAGACGGGAATCTTCATGTCGATTATGGGGATGATCGTCCAGTATGCAGCGTTCGGGTACTGCTTGTTCCGGTTATGGACCCATGATATTACCTATGGTACGATGACGCTGTTTTTGCAGCAGAGGGGGAACCTGAATTCTGCATTTAACAGTGTGATCTCGATTATTCCGGCATTTTTGAACAGCTCGATTTCCGCACACCGTATCCGGGAACTGGCACAGCTTCCGAAAGAAGTTCATATTCCGGAGAGTAATGAACTGGATCGCTTAGCGGAAGCAGGATTTGAAGTGCGGATGAGAGATGTGGATTTCTCTTATGTGGAAGGGACCAGAGTGATTACAGACTCTTCCTTTCACGCCCATCCGGGAGAGATCGTTGCCTTAGTAGGCCCATCCGGAGAGGGAAAGACGACAATGATCCGTCTGATCCTGGGACTGATCCGGCCGGAGAAGGGACAGGCTGTGATGATCGGAGCGGATGGCCGGGAGGTGGCGATGAATGCAGAGACGAGGCATTTATTTGCCTACGTGCCGCAAGGAAATACGATTCTTTCCGGTACGATTGCCGAGAATATGCGGATGGTCAAAGAAGATGCGACGGATGAGGAGATCATTGAGGCGTTAAAAGTGTCCTGTGCCTGGGATTTTGTGGAGAAGATGCCGGATACGATCCATAGTAAAATCGGAGAGAGAGGACGGGGATTTTCAGAGGGGCAGGCACAGAGAATCGCAATCGCAAGAGCGGTTCTTCGCGATGCGCCGATTCTGCTTCTGGACGAGGCAACATCCGCATTGGATGTGACGACAGAACGCCGGGTGCTGCGGAATATTATCAGTCAGAAGCCCAATAAAACCTGCATCGTCACAACGCACAGGCCGAGTGTGCTGAATATGTGCCAGAGAGTGTACCGGGTTATGGAGACGAAGGTCACGGAGCTTTCGGAAGAAGAGGCCGGTAAGATGGCGATTGATTTTTAAGGAGTAAAGGATGAGAAGATGATAGATATACATAGTCATATTTTGCCGGGGATCGATGATGGTGCGGAGGATATGTATGAAACACTTGAGATGGCGAAAATGGCGGTGGAAAGTGGAGTGACGGCGATGGTGGCGACACCGCATTGCAATCTTCCGGGACTTTATGATAATTATTTCAGCGATGCCTATGTCAGGCTGTATCAGGATTGTGTCAGAGCTTTAAAGGAAGAGCGGATTCCCTTAACACTCTATCCGGGAGTGGAAGTTTATGCCACGCACGATCTGCCGGAGATGATTGTGGATCATAAGGTCATGCCGCTTAATCAGAGCCGATACATATTGATGGAATTCGCTTTCGATGAGGATCCTGATTTCGCATCGCTTCTTCTGCAACGGGTAAGCGCGGTTGGAGCAAGGCCGGTCATTGCGCATGCAGAAAGGTATGAATTTATACAGGATTATCCGCAAATTGCCTATCAGTGGCGCAAAAGAGGATACATTATACAGGTTAACAAAGGAAGTATCCTCGGGAGATTTGGAAGAAATGCGCTAAGATGTGCGCAGCAGATGCTTTCCCACAATCTTGTGTCCGTGGTGGCAAGTGATGCCCACAGCCCGTTTCGGAGAACGCCATATCTTCAGGATGCGTACGAGGTGGTCTGTGAGCAGTATTCGAAGAAGATAGCGGATCTGTTGTTTCAGCATAATCCCGCAAGGATCTGCAAGAATCAGCCGATCCTGAGACTGGAGCCGATCCCGTTCTCTGATTATGAAGTGTAGATAAGGAAGTTGATTATGAGAAGATTGCAAATGATGATATGTCTGGTATTTACCGTATCGTTCGCTTTGTTTATAGGATATCAGGTGAAAGAGAAGATGATGGCCGATGATACGCCGCCTGTGATCACATGTGAAGAGGACACGGTATCTGTCAGCGTGAAGGATGGAGAAGCCGCACTGCTTAAAGGTGTAACAGCAAAGGATGATAAAGATGGCGATCTTACGGAATATATCCGAATCTCTGCCATGACGCATTTTATCAATAGCAGGCGCAATGTTACGTATGTTGTTTTTGATGAGGCCAATAATATCGGAACACTGGAACGATCTGTAGAATATACCGATTATGTTTCGCCAAAGATCTATATGAAAAAACCGTTCCGGTTTACCGCTTCAGAAGAGATTGAGCAGGCGATCCGGGAAGGACTGTCGGCGGAGGATTGCCTGGATGGAGATTTAAGCAGTCAGATTCGAACGATTTGGGATGACAGTTATTACAGCTCCCTGACGGGGGATTATCCGGTGACTCTGCAGGTCAGCAATAGCGCCGGAGATGTGTGCCAAGTGGAAATCGAGATGACTGTTACGGAAGCAAATGACCGTGAGGAAAACGGAAAAGAGTATCCGCTTCTTTCAGATTATATTGTATACACGAAAGTAAATCAGATGATCGATCCGGAATCTTTGATTATAGGAATCGAGAAAAATGGGACAGAATATCTGTATGAAGAGGATGAAGAGTTCCTGGCCGGGACGAGGGAGGCCATTCGGATCGATTCGAAAGTGGACTATGCGAATCCCGGGGTATACACGGTAGAATACAGTTACACCGGTGAAAATGCATCGACAGCGGTTACGAAGCTATTTGTAGTTGTGGAGGAAGAGTAGAATGAGCAGAGAGGAAAGACAACGGGAAGAAATCGCGGGGGCTGTCGATATGGGGATCGATCTTTTTACTCTGGTGCAGGATCTTCTTCGTAACTGGTGGGCGATCATTCTGGGAGCGCTCGCGGGGGCGATGATGTTCTATGTTGCGGCAAATATAAAGTATGTTCCCGAATACACTTCGACAGCAACCTTCGTGGTCGGTTCGAAAGAAAGCAATTATTCTTACAGCAATTTAAGCGCGACTTATAATATGGCACAGGTTTTGGAGAAAACACTGAAAAGCAATGTGATGAAAAAGATCATCTGTGAAAATCTGGGGATAGAAGAGGTAGATGCGAAGATCCAGACAGACGTTATGGAAGGAACCAATCTGCTTACCCTGAGTGTGACGGCAGATAACGCAAGAGAATCCATTGATATCATCCGCACGATCATGGATCATTATACTGAAGTATCTATTTACACGGTTGGGAATGCAGTATTAAACGTTCTGGAGGAACCGAAGATGCCGTACGCATCCGCGAATCCATTGGATGCGCGTGCCCAGGCAAAGAAAGGGTTTCTTGCAGGTGCGGCGATCTGTACGCTGCTATTCGGGCTGTTGTCGGTGATGCACAATACGGTAAAGCAGGAAAATGAGATTGAGAAAAAGCTGGATGCAAGAAGTCTTGGATCGATCAGTTTCGAATATAAATATAAGACTGTAAGAGATGTGTTAAGCCGAAAAAAAGCGGCGGTTCTGATTGATAACCCGCTTTCTGGATTTGCCTTTGTAGAAAGCTATAAAAAGGCGACGGCGAAGGTAGAATATCAGATGGCGAAAGAGGGGAGAAAAGCCCTGGTCGTGACCAGTGTGTCTGAGAATGAAGGAAAATCTACGGTGGCGGCGAATCTTGCCATCAGTCTCGCGGACCAGGGGAAGAAAGTGATCCTGATAGATGGCGATATTCGCAGACCTTCCCAGTTTCTTATTTTCAATCAGAAGGAAACAGAACAGAAAGAGCTTGGTGAGTTCTTAAAAGGTTCCGGTCATTTGTCGGATATTCTGATAACGGGAGACAGACCGCGTTTGTTTTTTCTGGGCGGAAGAAATTGCTACTCTTCTTCCACAGAACTGCTTTATTCAGAGCGCTTGCCCATCCTGCTGGAAGCATGCCGCAAGAGTGCGGATTATGTGATCATTGACACTCCGCCGGCAGGACTTCTGGGAGATGCACAGGTGTGGGCGCAGCATGCGGATGCCGTGCTCATGGTGGTGAGGCAGAATTATATGCTGGCTGAAGATGTAAATGATATTCTGGATGAATTCCGTGACGGTCACGCGAAAATTCTGGGAGTTGTTCTAAACGGTGTGAAATCCTTTGCCGGTGCGGCAGATAATACGATCGGGCGCTATTATGGGAAATATGGTGAGTATGGATATTACGGACACTATAATCATAGAAGGAAATAAGGTACATGGAAGAGTATAAAGAAGTATTTGAAAATGAATCAAGAAGAGAGTTGGAAAAAATTGATATTACTTCGCTTTTTGTGGATTTTTGTCAGGGGCTGCGTAAACTATGGTGGTTGATCCTTGTATTGACCGTCGTGTTTGCGATAAGAGGGTATTTTGCAACAAGTACCAGTTATGTCTCGCAATATGTGGCAGAGGCTACGGTATCGGTTACATCTTCTACAGGAAGTTCGGCAGAAGATATGGCACAGATTTTCCCATATATTCTAAGCAGTGGAGTTCTCGCGGATGTTGTGGCGGAGGATATGGGGCTTACGCAGATCCCCGGAACGGTCAGCGCGGTGGCGGATGAGGGGACGAATCTATTGACCATTTCCGTGACGTCGAGTGATCCGCAGGTGGCATATAACACGCTTCAGTCTGTCCTCAAGAACTATCCGGAGGTGGCAGAATTTGTCGTAGGAAAGACGAAACTGACCGTATTGGACGAAACGGGAATCCCGTCTGACACAAGAAGAGAAGAAGTGATCCGCGGCTCGTATAAGCGAGGGGCACTTAAGGGTGCCGGCTTCGGATTTGCGATACTGGCGTTTTATGTTCTTACAAGAAGGACTGTGAAATCAAAGAAAGAATTGAAAAATCAAATCAATCTGATGGATTGCGGAAGTATTCCGTATATTCAGGTTAAGAAGAGAAAAAAGAAGACTTTCAATAATTCTCTTTGTCTGTTAAATGAAAGAATTTCGCAGGGATATGTGGAAGCAATCCGTAAGCTTCGGATCAAGGTCATGAAAGATATGGAGGAGAATCAATTCAAATCAATCATGATTACCAGTTCCATACCGGGGGAAGGCAAAACAACACTTGCAGTCAATCTGGCAATCTCCATTGCAAATCAGGGAAAGAAAGTGATACTGATTGATTGTGATATGAGAAATCCATCCGTCGCCGGAGTGATGAATGACCGGGAAACGCATCCGGGGCTGGGCGCTGTTTTGAAAAAAGAAACTGCTCTGAATGATGCATTGATCCGTGTAGAAACAGGTAAGGGAAGTCTTGAAATTCTGTACGGTGGGAATAATGATGAAAAGAACACGAAGATGCTGGGAACAAAACGAATGGAAGCACTGATTCGTACGTTGAAAAAACAGGCGGATCTTATTATACTGGATACAGCACCATCCGGTATTCTGGCCGATGCGGCGGTTCTTGCAAGGTATGTGGATGCGGCGCTCTATGTGATCCGATATGATCATACCAAGATGCAGCAGATCCGGGAAGGGATCCAGTCACTTGTAATGAGCGGTATTCACCTGATCGGTTACACCTTTAACGGGGACAACCAAAGCCGCGGTCGTGGTTACGGATATGGCTACGGTTATGGCTACGGCTATAAACGCTATAGTGGTTACAGCCGGTATGGTGTGAAAAAAGAGTCGGACTCATACAGGCATTATGGAAATGCCCCGAAGGGTACACAGGATCAATACGGGCGAATCATTAAAGAGTAGGAGGAGACAGATGAGATTTTTCAGAAGAAATAGAAAAAGAAAAATTCTTGGGTTATTGTTATTGGCAGCTATATTACTGAATGTTGGAATATATGGATCAATCGCATGGAAATATTATCAGGATGTTGTCTCGATCGTACCGGAAGATCAGGTGGACCCAACCGCAAAAAGTGTAAAAATAGCACAGGAAGATCCAAAGGACGAAGATGTTTTCAATGTTCTCTTAGTTGGTACGGATTCCCGCGATCCGAATTCCGATATGGGACGTTCTGACAGCATGATGCTTGTATCGTTCAATAAGAGTAAGAATAAATCAACGGTCGTGTCTTTTCTGAGGGACTCATTAGTAGATATTGACGGATACGGGAAAAGCAGGTTGGGACACACTTATGCATATGGAGGAATCGGACTGACGATCAATACGATCAACAAGACCTATGACCTGGATATCCAGAATTATATAACCATTGATTTTGAAAATCTGGTCAGTATTATTGATGAAATCGGCGGGGTAAAAGTTTTCATTACGGAAGAAGAGGCAGAATACTACCGTCAGAACGGAATGCCGGATATACAGAGCGGCGATATGACATTAACCGGATCGCAGGCTTTGGCCCATGCACGCAATCGTACACTTGGAAGCGATTTTGAACGGACCAGACGACAGAGAAGCGTTATGTACGGAATCTACCGCCAGATTATGGCGGAGAAAGATGCTTCCGCCATCCTGCCTCTGATCAATTACTGCATGAATCATGTGAAAACAAACATGAGCGTGACGGAGATTTATGATTTGGCAAAACAAGTACTGGCGATCGACAATCTGAGGATGCAGCAGGCAAGCATGCCGACAGAGGGGGCATACCAGCCGGTTACCTATGAAGGAATGGACGTGCTGGAAATCGATATTGAGGCAAACAAAAAATATTTGAATGAATTGTTGTATTAAGGTGGGGAGCAGTTCGCAGTATAAAAATAGAAAACCGCATCATTTCCGGTAAGGTATCAAGTAAGGCATTATTGGAAATGATGCGGTTTTTTCGCATAGTAGCCTGAAGTGACTTCCGATTACTGTTCATACAGCAGCCGGCATTTCTTCCGGTTACGTGCCAGGGACGCACATGTCCCTTGTTGACAGAGAAGAAAAAAAAGGTGTATCATGATTTCGTGTACAAATTACAGGGGAACAAACGGAAGAAAAAATATAAGGAGGCAGAGCAATGGGACAGCATTCTATGCAGAATATGGAGGATCAGCACAATCCGCTTGGCTTTGAAAAAGAGTCAAAGCTATTGGTGAATTTTGCAATTCCGTGCATTATATCCATGCTGGTCACAGCGTTATATAATATTGTGGATCAGATTTTTATTGGTCAGGGTGTAGGGATGCTTGGAAATGCGGCGACGAATATTGCATTTCCTCTGTCGACGACATGCACAGCGATTTCCCTTTTGATCGGAATCGGAGGTGCAACGAATTTCTCTTTGAAACTGGGGGAAGGGGAGGAAAAGGAATCCGCCGGATATGCCGGGAATGCTATCGCTCTGATGGGAATCTTCGGGATCTGTCTGCTTGCGGTTGTCTTACTGTTTCTGACTCCGATGCTGAAGTTTTTCGGTGCGACCAGCGATGTACTGCCGTATGCGGAGGAGTACACCAGGATTGTGGCAATTGGATTTCCATTTCTGATTGCAAACACCGGTATGAGTAAACTGATTCTGGCGGATGGCAGTCCGAATTATTCGATGATGTCTATGCTTGCCGGGGCAATTGTGAATACGATTCTGGACCCGATTTTTATCTTTGCATTCCACATGGGAATGTCTGGTGCTGCGCTTGCGACTATTATGGGACAGATCCTGTCATTTACGATCAGTCTCCGCTATATGTTTCGTTTTAGGAATATTCGTCTGGAGAAGGGCTGTTTCCGGATGAAGAAAATCCGCTGTCTGAATATTTTCAAGCTGGGAATGAGTGCATGCTTCAATCAGATAGCTATGGCAGTTGTGCAGATCGTGATGAACAACACGCTTGCGTATTATGGGGCATGTTCCGTTTATGGAAGTGATATTCCGCTTGCATGTGCGGGAATCATATCGAAGGTAAATATGATCTTTATGTCGTTTATCATCGGAATCTCCCAGGGGGTACAGCCGATCATCGGTTACAATTACGGGGCGAAGAAATACAATCGTGTACGGAAGACTTATCTTCTTGCAGTGGGAACGGCAACGGTGCTTTCGGGTATTGCATTTTTCTGCTTCCAGGTGTTCCCGAGACAGATCATTTCTGTATTTGGGAAGGGAAGTGAGCTATATTTCCAGTTTTCAGAACGGTATTTTCGTATTTTTATGTTCCTGACGCTGATCAATGGAATCCAGCCGGTTACGTCCAATTTCTTTAATTCCATCGGGAAATCAAAATTGGGTGTGTTTATGTCGCTGACAAGACAGATTCTGTTTTTGCTCCCGCTCATTATCATTTTCCCTATATTCATGGGAATCGACGGAGTCATGTATGCGGGACCGATTGCCGATGCGGCGGCTGCGATTGTGTGCGGTTTCTTTACACTGAGAGAACTGAAGGAATTGAAACTTTTGGAGCTTAAGAGGCAAGAGGAATAAGTATACGATGGAAGATTCATATGTATTACAACTTTTAGAACCGAAGTTCAAGGAATTTCACCTTTGTTTCTGTGGTTTTGCACAGTGTGAACCCTTGCACAGTTATGGTCCTGCAAGTCGTCCGAATTATATTATTCACTATATTATGGATGGCAAAGGTATTTACCAGGTGGGAGAAAAGAAATACAAATTGTCAAAGGGACAGGGATTTCTCATCGAGCCGGAGGAACTGACCTTCTATCAGGCCGATCAGGAAGAACCCTGGAGCTATCTCTGGGTTGGAGTAGGTGGAACCGGTGCAAAAAAATTTATACAGGACATTGGACTGAACAGTCAACAGCGAATTTTCCGGTGCGCGGACGGGGAGAAGCTGAATGAAATTGTGATGGATATGATGAAGCATACCAGATCAACAGTTTCAGATCTGTATTATCTGCAGGGAAAGTTATACGAGTTGTTCTCGGTTCTGGCATCCGATGTGGTGATAGAGGAATTAATGGAAGAGAATAAAGAGAATCGTTATATTCAAGAAGCGGTGACTTATATCCGGAATCATTACGCGGCAGGACTTACGGTAGAAGAACTGGCAGGCTATCTGGGAGTAAATCGAAGTTATCTTTATACGTTATTCAAAAATAAGCTGCAGCTGTCGCCCAAGGAGTTCCTGACAAAATTCCGGATATCCAGAGCGAGAGAACAGTTGATTCTTACGGAAGAATCGGTGGAAAATATCGCTGTTGCCTGTGGATATCACAGCACGCTGGTTTTTACAAAGAATTTTAAGCAGGAGACCGGGATGACTCCGACAGAATTTCGTAAGACGAACCGGCAGGCAGCGAAAGATCGTCTGCTCATGAATCAGAAGAGCCCGGGAACCGGAAAAAACTAACATTTGATATGTTTTTGCTGACAAAAAGAACTAACGCAAGCCTTTGAGGAGCGATATACTTGTTATCAGAAATTCAAAGGAGGAACGAAGATGGCAGCAATTATTTATCATGAAAAAAGCAGAATCTTTCACTTATATAATCAGCAGATCAGTTATCTGATGTGTGTGTTGGAAAATGGCCATTTAGGACAGCTTTACTATGGGAAACGGATTCGTGACAAAGAGGATTTCTCTTATTTGATTGAAAAAGCACCCAGACCAATGGCTTCTTATATTTATGAGGGGGATCGGACCTTTTCACTGGAGCATTTGAAACAGGAGTATCCGGTGTACGGAACGACCGACTATCGCCATCCGGCGGTGGAGATTTTGCAGGAAAACGGAAGCCGTCTTTCAGATTTCCGGTATGCCGGGCATACGATCAATGGCGGAAAACCGCGCCTCGAAGGGCTTCCGGCAACGTATACGGAATCAGATGATGAGGCACAGACCCTGACGGTTATTTTGAAAGATGAATTGACCGGAGTAAAGTTAGAACTTCTTTACACGATATTCGAAAAGGACGGAGTGATCGCAAGGAGTGCACGGTTTGTAAATGAAGGAGAAGCTCCGGTTCACCTTCTCACGGCCATGAGCCTGAGTCTGGATCTGCCGGATAAGGATTATGTATGGCTGCAGCTCTCCGGAGCATGGGCGAGAGAAAGATATGTTAAGACGCGCGTGCTGGAACAGGGAATTCAGGCTGTGGACAGCAGACGTGGCAATTCATCTCATGAGCATAATCCGTTTCTTGTGCTGAAGCGCCCGCATACGACGGAACATCAGGGGGAAGCTATCGGCTTCAGTCTGGTATACAGCGGCAATTTCCGGATGCAGGCGGAAGTGGACACGCATGATGTGACAAGAGTCACGGCGGGGATCAATCCGGCAGGGTTTGACTGGAAACTGGATATAGGGGAACATTTCCAGACACCGGAGGCGGTTATGGTTTATTCGAATGAAGGGCTGAATGGCATGAGTCAGGCATTTCACAGGCTGTACCGCTCCCGACTTGCCAGAGGATACTGGAGAGACCGGGTAAGACCGATTTTAAATAATAACTGGGAAGCGACGTATTTTGATTTTACCGAGGACAGGCTGGTGGAGATCGCTTCTAAAGCGAAAGAGTGCGGTGTGGAACTATTTGTACTCGACGACGGCTGGTTTGGAGAAAGAAGCAGTGACCGCGCAGGCCTTGGAGACTGGTACGCGAATAAGAAACGTCTTCCGAGAGGAATCAAAGGATTGGCAGAGCGGATTGAAGCGTTGGGTATGAAGTTTGGACTTTGGTTTGAACCTGAGATGGTGAACAAGGATTCCGATCTGTATCGCTTACATCCGGACTGGATTCTTCAGACGCCGGGACGCAGTGTTTCCCACGGAAGATATCAGTATGTGCTGGATTTTTCACGAAAAGAAGTAGTGGACTGCATTTACGAAATGATGGCGAAGCTGCTTGCGGAAGCGCGCATCTCTTATATCAAATGGGATATGAACCGCAGCATTACGGAGTGTTATTCGGCAGCACTTCCGGCGGACCGCCAGGGAGAAGTGTTCCATCGGTACATTCTGGGAGTGTATGACTTGTATGAGAGACTTACGAGTAACTTTCCTGAAGTTCTGTTTGAGTCCTGTGCAAGCGGAGGAGGACGATTCGACCCGGGAATCCTGTATTATGCCCCGCAGGGATGGGCAAGCGATGACTCAGACGCCGTGGAACGACTGAAAATTCAGTACGGCACATCCATGTGCTACCCGATCAGCAGTATCGGCGCCCATGTTTCTGTGACTCCGAATCATCAGGTATTCCGAAATACGCCACTTCATACACGGGCAAATGTAGCATACTTTGGAACATTTGGCTACGAACTGGATCTGAACAAACTGACAGATGAAGAAATCGAGCAGGTGAAGTCGCAGATAAGTTTTATGAAGGAATACAGAGAAATCATACAGTTCGGTACCTTCTATCGCCTGAAGAGTCCGTTTGAGAACAATGAGACGATCTGGCAGGTGGTAAGCGAGGATAAGAAAACATCTCTGGTGGGATGGTATCGTGTACTTAATGGAGTCAATATGCCATATACCCGGATACAGCTCCGGGGACTGCTGGAAGATACTTTGTATGAAAATGTGGAAAACGGTACGGATAATTATGGAGATGAGCTGATGAATCTGGGCCTTCTCACTTCCGATGTGACGGCAGGAGAAATTCTGTCCGGTAAAACGCCATGTACAGACTTTGATTCCAGAATCTATGTGTTAAAGGCAAAGGAATAATAGAAATGAAGAAAGAAGAAAAAAAAGAAAAGGCAAAGGGCGTAACTGGAATGAGGGCTGCGTTCATGCTGCTGGGAATTCTTTTGATCGGAATATGTGTGACCTGCTATCGCCTGAGTGAATTTGGAGTAGATCCGTTTAGTGGGATGAATCTTGGAATCAGCGGTTTTATCGGATGGTCCTTTGGAAACTGGCAGCTTGTGGCGAATATATTAATTTTGGTTGTAGTATTTTTTACTGTACGTCATTTGATCGGACCGGGAACGGTTATTAATATGGTAGGCGTAGGCTATACGGCAGACTTTTTGTGCTGGGTAGTGCTGGATGTACTGAAAGTGGAAATGACACTTCCGCTTCGGATACTGGCCTTGTGTCTGGGAACGCTGTTTGCCTCACTCGGTGTGGCGCTTTATATGATCGCCGATATGGGACTCTCTCCGTATGACAGTGTGGCTCTGATCATTGAGAAGCTGACCAAAGGGAAAGTGCCTTTTCAATTTGCCAGAGTAGCTTCCGATATTACAGTCATTGTGATCGGAGTCGCATTTTGCCTGGCGGCAGGTAATAATGTGTGGCTGATCGTGGGGATTGGAACGATTGCAAATGCATTGCTGAACGGGCCGTTGATCCAGTTCTTCAGGAAGCGGATTGAGAAGGTTGTGGATTTATAGTAAATTGCTGGAAATTATAACATCATCGGTGCGGCGGGTAATTTGTCTGTGCACCGATGATGTTTTTTATTAAATAGGGCTCATTATAAGTCGAGGAGTTCTGCGATGATTTTATTGGTATCGTATTCCGGTGCATATTTTTCAGATACATCACAGATCCGTTGAATCGTTTGAATATCTTCTTCCAGCAGATCAGCAATTTCTGTAGGGGGCAGTTGCTTTTTGAGTTTTTTGCAGATTTGTGGAACAAGGATTTCCATATGACCTTCCATGCGCCCCTCTTCCTTACTGATCCGACGTGTTTCCTGAACATCATAAGCTTCAAAACTGTCAAATAACATATCAAAATCCCTCCGTGTAATCAGATCGGTAAATGATTCTACTTCCTTGCGTGGTACATTCAGCCGATACAAGAAAACAGCGATAATTTTACCAATCAATGTTTCCAAGTGTAGAAAGTATAACATAAGGCCGCAGACCAGGCAAATTAAAAAAGTATAAAATGTAAAATACACTTGATAATACGGACATAACTGTGTATTCTTGAAAATGTAAGATATATTTTACATATAGGGTTATGCTTGAATAAAGGAGAAAAGTATGCAGTTTGAAGATGAGAAAGACTATATTATGCGGATTATCAAAGAGATGGTCGCCATTTTATCCAGTTTAGTATTAGGAAAACAGTATGTACAGGTGGAACTTGACAAGGAGAATAAATACGGAGTTTCCGGAGCAAAACCGGAGAAATGGAAGCAGTTGATTGATGCCGGAAAAATCAATGAGGCGGAGAATATGCTTTTGGAAACGCTGGATTATCATGATAAGGATGAAGTGGCAGCGGCAGTATTCTTTTACGAGTATATTGCTGAAAAAGGGGATGCATTTCTGGAGAAATATAATTACTCGATGGAAGAGGCGTTGGATGGTTTGAAGCAGATTGCTCTTCACTGTGGATATAAAGATGTTGTAGAAGTATTGCTGCAGAACCATATATAGAGGGGCAAAGAGTAGGAGGAATGAAAATGAAACTGATCTACAAAGGAAAATATAACGGAGATGTAAATACGCTTCCACATGGCGAACACAAGCCGGGCGCGGTGAAATTTAAGGAATTTGATGATGCAAAGACTTTGGGGATTGTTGCAAATGTCATAGCTCTTGTGATAACTGTGGGATTGTTTTTTTTATTTCTGGGAACATTGGGGGCACTTTGTCTGGGAATGGGAGCGGGAGATTATTATAATGTTTTCAATGCGTTAACACAGATGCCGAGAGGGGCAAGAACTTATTTGTATCAGTTCAATTCTTACTGGTATATGCCGTGATCATGAAGGCAGAATGTATGGGCTGCCAGGTAGACAGCCCATGCAATTCTGAGGATTATTTCATTTGCGGCTGAGTCAGGATGGATTTAACATGTTCAACCTCTTCCTGAGTCGCTTTGGCTGCCGGAACGTAATAACTTTTCTCCCGGGCAACCTGATAAAGTTTTTCCTGAGACATTTCAGTCTGATTTCGCATCTGCTTCAGACATTGTTTCAGTTCTTTGTTTTCTGTCTGGGTAATATAATCCGCAAACATTTTCAATTCCCCGTTGACTCCTACCAGAGTATCGGTAACCATCGTCTTTTCGTCCATTTCTCTGTGCCTCCTATAAAAATTTCATCAATTCCTGCTTATTTTTCATGGCAGAATCCGCTGCATCCTGAAAAATCTTTTTTACTTCAGGATCCTGTGACTGGGATGCATAATCCGTCATTTTGCAGTGGCAGGTTTCAAAACCGCCGATCAGGTGACGCAGATTTTGTAAGTCCAGAATCGAAATATCAGACATAGTATCATCCTCCTTTTGTACATTTCGTGTTACGGACTTAGTATGGCTTAGAAATATCCTTTTTATTCTGGCTGGGGAATGATATACATTTGCCTTTCCTTGGGATAGGTACTTCCAAAGATATAGTTCGTTATATCGTCAAATGTAAGATCCGCGTCATTTGCATATACCAGATAAGTGCTGTCGGAGGCTGCGTTTGGATGGCGTCCTGTAAACAGCGCTTTATATTTATAAACGCGTCCGTCAGGTGCAAGAAATCCATCGGATCCGGAGGTGGAAGATTCTGCATCTTCCTGGGAACTGCTTTCCTTCAGTATGTACAGTTTTTCACTTTTCCCGCCTGCCAGAAGTGCTTCTTCGACGTCCGACATGGTTACAGCTTCTTCATTTGTGAGGATCTTGTAAATGTTGTCGGTTGTTTCACCATTTCGCTTTCCGATTATATATCTGGTGTATTGATATAATGTGCCGTCCGGACTTTCTGATTTTTCTCCGAAATTTGCAGCCGGTTCGTAATATTGACGTATTGCCTGTAAATATTCGGTTAAGAATATTTGCAGATCCGCCTCCGATGAGGAAAAGCTTTTGATATCTTCTATTTGAAGAATCTGTTCCAGATTTTCGGCAGTACATCTAAACCTCCTCATTTCGGTCCCGTCCGGGGCAGGGTATGTCCACTCAACATATTCGGCATTATCGGTTAGTATCAGAAAAAGTGCGGCTTTTTTCAGCATATCGCTATAGGCGGTATACTCATTGCGGGGAGATTCTGCAAAGTTTATTGTAATACCATAGTCGGTTTCCTTAGTATTCAGCTTTAAAGTATATTCTCCAAAAGAAGAGATATTTATAAGCTGCAAAATAGTTTCATCAGCCACGACATCGCCTAAATAGGGATTTTTTGACTGATACAATTCTTTTGCACGCTCAGAAACAGAATATGCCTCCAGAAGTTCATCACTTGTTTTCCGGGAAAAAACAAGGTAGTACAGGATGTCTCCGCTGTTTTGTGAAAGGAGTTCCGTTTTCCTGGCCTTATCCATGTATTCACTGCAGGAAATAGCAGATACACCTTCGCCGTCGTCAAAATGCCATGCTGCAAGGACGATCTCCTTATCGGGAACAATATCAGCCCAAGCGGAGGTGTTCGCCAAATAATAATTCTCCGCCATTCCGAAGAAATGGATGGCATTGGAAACGCTGAAATCAGCCTGGGTATTTTCGAAATTTACGGAGAAAAGAGCATTCCGCTGGGAAGCGTCCGGGTAGTTGAAATCCCGTTTTACGGTGAAATTTCCTTTGCGCGGCAGCCCATTTTCTGTGAAATCTACATGCTGCAGGATCTGATATCCGGTCAATTCTCCGTCAGTATAGCATTCCTGATATAGAAGCATACTTTTGATGTCAGAAGAAACCCGGTATTCATATTCAGTTCCGTCGGACGAAACTGTAGCGGCGCCTGACTTATTGCGCATAGAGCTCTGATTCAGAACATTCCCACATCCCAGCAGAGCAGTAAGAAGACAAATTACAATACTGACGGCGATTACCGGTTTTCCCGGAGACTTAAAATACAGTATATTTTTGATACGGCTTTTAACAGAAGTTTCGCCGAATGCCAAAGCTCCGGCAGTATGGTACTTTCTGCCTGCGGCAAATCCGAGAAGCGTGCGGCTGTATGGTTCACGGAAATCCGCTTCCGTGTTCAGAAGAACATGCTCATCACAGCTCATCTCCATATCGCGGCACATGAAATAATAGGCGATCCATACCAGAGGATTGAACCAGTATACACCAAGAAGAAGGATGGCAAGCACCTTCACCTGATGATCGTGGCGGCGAATATGGTATCGCTCATGCAAAAGGATACATTGGTGCTCCGTCTCACTCAGACGGAAAGGAAGATAGATCTTCGGACGCAGGAATCCCATAACAAAAGGGACGGAAATGCTGTCACATTCATAGATATCATCTTCGTATTTTACGGCGGTGGCAACCGTCTTTTTCAGCCGTCTGACGGAAAGCGCCTGATAAGTAAGGAACAGCAGGATACCGGAAATCCAGATTCCAATCATGATATCGGTAACGGTAAAAATTCCCTGCAAAGATTCTGCTGATCTTTCGGAATCAGGCGAAGCAGCAGAAGAGGGGAAAGAACCGGCAGTTACTGTGGATCCGGCATTTGTATCGCCTGAACCGGAAGGCTGCCGGTTGGTTTCGGATTGACTTGCTGCTTTCTCTGCTGAGGTCTGCTTTGAAACATCGACTGCCTCGGAGATATCAGATGGTGTGCCTCCTGAACTCGTGTTACCCGCCGTATTGCCGTTATAGATAACATTAGGAGATTGCAGATCGTCTGTGGTGTCCCAGATCATCTGATTCCCGGAGGAGATATGCCTGCTTAACAGATCCAGACTGAACAGACTGTATCGGCTGGAAAATGAGAACGGGCAGATCAGGCGAAACGCAATGATTCCCCACAGCATATAAGAGAATATTTTCGGTGATTTCCGAAGAAGCTGTCTTGCAAGCAGTACGAGGAGAATCACAATGCCTGCTGTGAAAGACATATTGCAAATTGTAAGGAATATTTCCCGGATCAGATTCATAATCATCCCTCCTTATGTTCGTCAATCATGCGTTTGATTTCCTCCGCTTCTTTCTCCGAAATCGTCTTGCCACCCAGAAAGGCGGCAATGAACCCCGGCAGGGAACCTTCAAAAGTCCGTTCTACAAAATAATCGGACTCCACAGCCTGACATTTTTCCTTCGGAACCAGCGAGGAAACGATGGTATCTTCATTTTTTAAGAACCCTCTCTCTGCGAGCTTTTTGATGACTGTATAGGTGGTCGACTTCTTCCAGCCAAGCCGGTCATGACTGAGCTTCACCAGATCACCGGAACGCACCGGCTCAGTCTCCCACACCAGAAGCATAAAACGATATTCACTGTCACATAATTTTAAATCCATTTTAAAACCCCCTTTACAAAATGGTCTATGAGAATAGACTTGCTTTTCTTTTAGTCTATAATAATAGACTTAATATGTCAATAGAGAAGAGGATTTTATGAGGAAAAACTTGTATCGCATGCGAAAAGAAGGTATTATCTTGAAGGAAGAATGTCGATCATGAAAGAGAAATGAGGTAGTATATATGAAGATCAGAAAAGCAACAATAGAAGATTTGAAAGCAATCACAGCTGTAGAAGCAGAATGTTTCCCGGCGGCGGAAGCGGCTACGGAAAAAGATTTTGAAGGAAGACTTACTGTTTACCCGGATTATTTCTGGCTTCTTTTTGACGGGGATACACTGGTGGGATTTGTTAACGGAATGGTGACCGATGAACCGGACCTGGCAGATGAGATGTATGAAAATGCATCGCTGCACAAGGAAGACGGAAAATGGCAGATGATCTTCGGAGTCAATACGATTCCGTCGTACCGGAGACAGGGATGTGCCGAAAAGCTTCTCAGGCAGGTAATTGCAGATGCCAGAGAACAGGGAAGAAAAGGCGTGGTGCTTACTTGTAAGGATAAACTGATTCATTATTATGCCAAGTTTGGGTTTGTGAATGAAGGTGTGTCAGAATCGGTACATGGGAATGTGGTGTGGTACCAGATGCGGTTGGAATTTTGATGGGGAAGTGCTGTTATGTGAAAGATAAATGGTTTTTCTTTTGAAGTTTGCAAATATCAGCCAAAAATAGTGGAATTTTTTTGTTTATACTTTCATATAATAAATGTACATTTTGTACAATATTGACATTGTGTACGCAAATTGTTATAATGGAGGTATATAAGGAGATGATGGATATGTTAATGGAACAGGCAACAACAGTAAGAAAAGAATGGAGTTCTGTCTGCGACAGCGTGATTCATGATAAACCGAAATTTATTAAGCGGACCAGGGATAAGATGTGGTTCTCAAATCTGGAAACGATGTCTGAAATTCTGGAAGCGTATCATTTTACTGCAGATAGATTTGTGGAAGAGGATGGCACAGTCACGTTATCCTTAAATGAAATTGATTTAATTGAAAATGGGTGCACGGAACCAGAGGCACGAGAATTGCTGGGAAAGTCTATCTTAGAGTATTCGGCAGAGTATTATGATGATTATGCGTTGTATTCACGTAGTCCAAACAGAAAAGGACATGTGCCGTATATCTTCAAAGCACTTATTATGGATGATCCCAAGAAGATAGGGGAGAGTATTGAATGCCGAGATGGAAAGAGCTAAAGAGATTTTGTGAGCGTGATGGCAAAGATACGGATCATTATTTTTATCGGAAGATAGACGATGACGGAAGCATCAGGATGACGAAAGTTTCTAAAGGTTCAGGAGAGATACATACAAGAATGTGGAAGGAAATATTGAAGAAACAATTAAAAGTGACACAAGAATATTTCAATGAACATATATAGTTACTGTTCACACAGTAGCCAGCATTTACTGCTGGCTACGTGCCAACAGCGTACATGAGTCATATATGGTCGGAACATACTACAAATCCACTCATAGTCTTGACAATCCCTTCATGAATATGATACGATTTTCAAAGACAGAAAGAGATAGTCGAACAAAATATGACAAAAGCAATGACGAAGAGAGTAAGCTTTTTGGACTTCTACAGAGAAATCCCGTATGCTGAGAGGGATGGAGAAAGATCAGCCGAACATGGCTTCCGAGCAGCGCACCGAACAGGAAGAAAGGTGATTCCATTTTCCCTGCAAGGCTGCGATGGGTTCCGCCCGTTACAGCGGATGAGTGCAGATGCACTTACAGAGACTCTGATCCGTGAGGGTGAGAGTGAAGTAGAAGTGGTAACACGGTAATAACCCGTCTTCTTATTTTTAGGAAGACGGGATTTTTTTATAAAGAGAGGGAATCAAAATGGCAGATAAACCAAAATATTACATTACAACTGCGATTGCCTACACATCAGGCAAACCGCATATTGGAAACACTTATGAAATCGTGCTTGCAGATGCTATCGCACGTTACAAGAGAAGTCAGGGATACGATGTCTTCTTCCAGACCGGAACAGATGAACATGGACAGAAGATAGAGCTCAAAGCAGAAGAGGCCGGAATCACACCAAAGGAATATGTGGATAACGTAGCCGGAGAGATCAAGCGGATCTGGGATTTGATGAATACTTCCTATGACAAATTTATCCGTACAACCGATGATTATCATGAGAAAGAAGTACAGAAGATCTTCAAGAAACTGTACGATCAGGGCGACATTTACAAAGGATATTACGAAGGAATGTACTGTACGCCGTGTGAATCTTTCTTTACAGAGTCACAGCTTGTAGACGGCAAATGCCCGGACTGCGGACGCCCTGTACAGCCGGCAAAAGAAGAGGCATATTTCTTCAAGATGAGCAAATATGCGGATAGATTGATCGATTACATCAACACACATCCGGAGTTTATCCAGCCGGTATCCAGAAAGAATGAGATGATGAACAACTTCCTGCTTCCGGGACTTCAGGATCTTTGTGTATCCAGAACATCCTTCAAATGGGGCATTCCGGTAGACTTTGATCCGAAGCATGTCACTTATGTATGGCTGGATGCGCTGACAAACTACATCACCGGTATCGGTTATCATTGTGACGGTGAAAGCGAAGAATTATTCAACAAGAACTGGCCGGCAGACCTTCATCTGATCGGAAAGGATATCATCCGTTTCCATACCATTTACTGGCCGATATTCCTGATGGCTCTGGGACTTCCGCTTCCGAAGCAGGTATTCGGACATCCGTGGCTTCTGCAGGGCGACGGCAAGATGAGCAAATCCAAAGGAAATGTTCTGTATGCGGATGAACTGGTAGATTTCTTTGGAGTGGATGCGGTACGTTACTTTGTTCTGCATGAGATGCCGTTTGAAAATGACGGTGTAATTTCATGGGAACTGATGGTAGAACGTCTCAATTCTGACCTTGCAAATACACTTGGAAATCTGGTAAATCGTACCGTTTCCATGACAAATAAATACTTCGGCGGAACCGTAACGAATAAAGGTGTGACAGAAGAAGTGGATGCAGACCTGAAAGCAGTGACCGAAAATACACCGGTTCTGGTAGAAAAGAAGATGGATGAACTGCGTGTGGCAGATGCCATGACGGAGATCTTCAATCTCTTCAAACGCTGCAACAAATACATTGACGAAACCATGCCGTGGGCACTGGCAAAAGATGAAGCGAAGAAAGACCGTCTGGAAACCGTACTCTGGAATCTGATCCAGAGCATTTCCGCAGGCGCACGCCTTCTCGAATCCTTCATGCCGGAAACTTCTGAGAAGATCCTGGCTCAGCTCGGCGACGGACATGTAGTAGAGAAACCGGAAATTCTCTTCCAGAGACTGGACATCAATGAAGTCCTTGCCAAAGTAGAAGAACTTCATCCGCCGGTTGAGGAAGAAAAAGAAGAAGACGAAAATGTGATCGATATCGAAGCAAAACCGGAGATCACATTTGAAGATTTCGGAAAAATGCAGTTCCAGGTTGGCGAGATCATTGCCTGCGAAGAAGTAAAGAAATCCAAAAAACTTCTCTGCTCTCAGGTGAAGATCGGAAGCCAGGTAAAACAGATCGTATCCGGGATCAAAGCACATTACACTGCCGAAGAGATGGTCGGAAAGAAAGTAATGGTACTTGTAAACTTAAAACCTGCAAAACTGGCAGGCGTTCTGTCTGAAGGAATGCTGCTCTGCGCAGAAGATGCAGACGGCAATCTGGCACTGATGACACCGGAAAAACCGATGCCGGCAGGAGCGGAAATCTGCTAGCAATTTTGGGGATAGGTTCCTTGACTCACTTGTGAGTGAGTCAAGGAACCTGTCCTCCCTAACTCGAAAATGAAGAAATAAATCTAAGTATTATCTTGAAACCAGGAGTACTATCATTGAGTTTGGAATATGGGGAATTCCCGTTTTTATGATTTACATTGAGGAGGCATATTCAAAAAAGACTATGTTTCTTGCACTTGTTATTGAAACAATCATTATGCTTTTAGGTTTGCTGGTTGTTTATGTTAAATATTATAAAAGAGCTTTGATTTCCAAGTGGAATAAGTGGAGAGGAAAATAGAGCAGTGATGGGAGACTTTGTTAATCTCCTGATCACTGCTTCATTATTATTAATGTGGCTGTGTGACGGAAAACCCGTCCCTTAGTCACCTAGAAGAACCGCTTCTTATCCAATTTAAAGATAATCCCCAGCGCCGTATAGCAGATCAGGATAACGATCACTCCATATGCCAGTGAAAGCCCCATCTTATATTCCTGCATAGCGGTCACCATGGAAATTGAGATTGGTCGATTGAATACACCGTAGAGCAATGCGGACATGGTGTATTCTCCCAGTGACCGAATCAGTACCAGTACGCCACCGGCCATAATTCCGGGAGCAATATTCGGCATGATAATACGGAAAAATGTATGAGCCATGTTGGCTCCCAGGCTTTTTGATGCTTCCTCGAGATTCTTGTTTAATCCCATAATAGCCACTTCGTTGGAGTTAAGGAGCAGCGGGATGGAATTAATCGTATAAGCAATCGGAACGATGTAAAACCCGCCGATCAAGGCATTCCCAAAGGCAAAGATACTTTTCTGGCTGAATGCGTTGATCAGATTGATGGCTACAACGCTTGCCGGCATGGTCCACGGGAGCATGAGCAGGACTTTGAGGAAAGCGTGGAATTTGCTTTTGTATTTTACGATCATGTATGAGCTTGGCACGGTGATGACAAGACCGGCTATGACTGCTATGGCAGACATTTTCAAGCTGTTGATCAGTGGTTTCAGTACTCGCGTTTTCTGGAAGATCATCAGGTAGTTTTCCAACGTAAATGTATGCGGGAAAATATCCTGCATGATGGAGCTTGTCGGGACGAAGGAAAGGTACACAATGGTGATGATCGGCAATAGGATCAACAGGATCTGAATAAAAATGATGATCCGGCTTATGAATGACAGCAGGCTATGCGTTCCCTTAAGCGGCGCAATCGCTGTGCTTCGGTCCGACGCATAGTTCCCATACCGTTTGCTGTAATACTGGATCGTCAGCATCACGATCATGCTGATGAGAAATAATACAACAACTTGAACAGATGCCATTTCCATATGATTGTTGGCCTTTGATTTTACGATTTGCGTGCTCAGCACCTTGAAGCTGCCTCCGATCAGATTCGGAGCGGAGAAAGAGCTGATTCCGGATGCAAATGTCACAATCACGGAGGAGAGTACAGCTGGGGTGATGACCGGCCAGATTACGTCTTTGAAAATCTGGAACCAGGAGGCACCCATACTTCTTGCCGCCTCGATGCTGGAATTGTCAACATATTTCATGGCTACATAGACATTTAAGTAAAAGTAGACGTACTGTGTATACGTTACCACGAAAACGATGGCACCAAATCCCTGAAACTGAAATGGAATCTGCTCCAGGTGAAGGAGATACTGGATTCCTTTGGTCAGGATTCCACTCTCGCCGTAAAGCTGGATAAATGAGATTACGGTGATAACACCTGGAATCATCATCGGACTGAGCAGCAGAATGTGAACGAACTTTTTCCATTTACCGGCGAGAAAGGTCATATACATTGCCAGCATAATTCCGATGGTTCCGCAAGTCAGTACGGATGCGGCTCCCAGAAGAACCGTATTTCCGATAACTTTTCGCTGGTTTGGATTCTGAAAAAATTCCCGGAACACGTCAAGCCCATAACCGGAGTCCGTTTCCAGTGCCTGCATGAAGGTGTGGAAAAACGGAACGATGATATAGCCGAGTATGAGGAATCCGAGAATCAGATACCATAGATAGCGGAAAATGCTTATTTTATCCTTTTTCATATCTTCTACACCCCGCCTATATTTGCAACTTTAACAAAACAACTGTCATTTACATGCCAGATTTTGGAAATATCTCCACGATTAATCTCGATAACGCGGTATGTGTTATCCGTTGTGGTAACCGTGTATTCATAATACATGCCGGAAAATTTGACTTCTTCCACGCGGGCAGGGATTCCGTTCTGCGGATCGTGGGAAATCGCCATATGTTCTGGTCTTACAAAGAGATATGGGGCGTCAGTGTGGCCGCAAATTCCAAAGTCTTCATAAAGATTCTGGGGGACTTTGTTGGATGTGCCGACAAAATTTGCCACAAATTCCTGGTTTGGATGATTGTAAATGTCTTCCGGTGCGCCCATCTGCAGGACTTTTCCGTCACGCATTACCGCAATCTGATCGGAGATGGAAAGCGCTTCCTGCTGATCATGGGTGATAAATAATGTGGTAATTCCGGTTTTTTTCTGGATGGCACGGATCTCTTCGCGCATTTTCACGCGGAGCGCTACATCCAGATTGGACATTGGCTCATCCAGAAGCAGCATCTGAGGTTCAATGACGAGAGCCCTTGCGATGGCAACCCGCTGCTGCTGACCGCCGGACAATTCATTAATACGCCGGCCTTCCAGTTCTTTCAGACCCGCAAGATCCATGTAGTAGTCGCATTTCTCTTTAATTTGGGCTTTGGACTGTCTCCGGATTTTCAGACCGTAGGATATATTTTCGCGAACGGTCATGTTTGGGAATAGTGCATAATTCTGGAAGACGATTCCCATGTTGCGTTTTTCCGGTGCCCATTCTGTGATGTCGGTATCTCCGATCAGTACCTGCCCTTCGGTTGGGCGGATAAAACCTGCCAGTATACGCAGAAGAGTGGTTTTGCCACACCCGGACGGGCCGAGAAGTGTGAAGAAATCCCCTTTCTTAATGGTGATATCTACAGAATCAAGAACTCGGGTCGTGTCAAAGCTGTGTGAAATATTTTTTAGGATAATGTCACTCATATTTTGTTCCCTCATAGAATTGAACATACAGAAATAGTGGAGCAGCGCCCCACTATTTCCAAATGTTTATGGTGTTTGCCGATTGGTATCAATTAATTGGACTGCACGGTCTTGTTGCCGTCAATATAATCGGTTTCCCATCTTTCCAGTGTTGCAGACTGGTTTGCGCTGATATCAGCCCAGTCAAGAGTCATCGGAGCATATCCGGTCTTCATCCATTCCGGAGCACCTTCCAGAGCAGCATCGAGAGCCGGCATACGGTTGAAAGAATTTGCAACCATTTCTTCACATTCCTTGCTTCCCACGAATTCTACGAAAGCGGCTGCAGCATTTGGATGTGGTGCATTTTTAATTGCTGCGATACAGTCTGTGATTGTGATTGCGCCGCTTGTTGCATCTACGATTTCAAGAGGCATGCTGTTGTTGTCTCTGTTGTCAATGATGTTGTCAAGTACTGCGATAGAGATGGCTGCTTCGCCTTTCCCGATAGCCTGGAACATCATGCTTCCGCTGTTGTAGTAATTCTTGATATTTGCATTCAGACCTTCGATGTATTCCCATGCAGCTTCTTCGCTTTCATTTGCGGTATAGTAGCTTACGAGAGCGGCGATGGTGGAACGCATAGAAGAGGAAAGAGAATCACGCGTGATGATCTTTCCTGCATATTCCGGTTTTACCAGATCGCTCCAGTCCTTCGGAGCTTCTTCTGCTGTCATTAAGTCGGTGTTGTAGAACATCACAACCGGTGTTTTATAAGTTCCGTACCAATATCCGTCTGCATCTTTGAAATCATCCGGAAGATCACCAGCCCATTCAGGCTTTGTCGCTTCATAGCATCCTTCATCCTGAAGAAGCATATAGGTTGCAGTATCACCACCGAACATGATGTCTGCCTGCGGGTTGTCTTTTTCACTTCTGACACGGTCGGCAAGTTCACCCTTCAGGTTGATGTATTCAACCTCTACACCGGTCTTTTCGGTAAATGCGTTGCAGATTTCTTCTAACATGTCTTCTGAATGCGTAGAGTATACAACGAGGGAATCTTCCAGTTCTGCAGACTCCTCTGTCTTGGAATCTTCCTTTTGGTCTTCTGTTGTTGTGCTTTCTTTGCTTCCGCAAGCTGCCAGTGAGAATACCATCATACCGGCAAGCAGTGCTGCAAGTAGTCTTTTCTTCATAATTGTCCTCCCAATAATTTTATATTTCGCCTCAAGGGCATGACAATTATAACGCACTATAGAAAATAATGCTAATAAATAAACATTACAGCACTATTTTATAGAAAAAAACTATATTTCAGCTTCAAAATATCAAGAAACGTAATATTTAGTGGGAAAATATTGAAATTACTAATTATGTATTCAAGTTTTCAGGCTCGATTGACATTTAGAAAAAAGAAATTTACGATAGAAGCAATAGTAAAATGGAAAAAATATCGAGGAGAAAACTATGAAAGCACTAGAGAAGGAGGAACTCTTACGGGCAAAGATTCCCTGTGAAGAGACAGGCATTACGGTTAAGACCGGAATCTGCGGATTCTGTGGGGGATCATGTCTGGTGGATGCCTACTGTAAAGACGGAAAAGTGATCAAGGTAGAAGGAAATAAAGATATGCCCGGTTCGAACGGGCGAATCTGCGTGAAAGGGGCTGCGCTGAAGCAGTCACTTTATCATCCGGATCGACTGTTGTATCCGATGAAACGTCTCTGGAACGGGAGCAGGTTGCCGTATTAGGCGCAGACACCGTGTACTATCAGGCACCGGTAGTAGAACCGATGGGAGAGGCGAGGAGCGATATGGATGTGATTACCGGATTGGCAGAAAAACTGGGAATTACAATCGGAGGAGAAGAACCGATCAGGTGCCATGAGGATTATCTGAGGAAATCTGTTTCGGCGACAGGACTCACATTGGAAGAAATCAGGCAGGCGCCAAAAGGAATCAAGGCAAGGAAAATCATGCCGGGGCGCACATCGGAACAGATTCTGCAGGTGAAGACACCGAGCGGAAAGATTGAATTTGTCTCTAGCATCATGGCGTCATGTAATAAAGAAGGAAATGAGGCACTTCCGGTTTACCATGATTTCAGGGAAAAACTTCCGATGGACGAATACCCGCTGATTCTGACGACAGGCAGCAGAAAACCACAGCTCTTCCATTCCAGAACCTACCGGATGTCGTGGCTTGCAAATCTGGAAGAGTATCCGCTTGTTGAGATTCATCCGGATGATGCCCAAAAACTGGGGATGGAAGACAATGAGATTGTAATGATAAAGACACCGGTAGGAAGCATGGAATTGACACTAAGCATCAATTCGTCCTGTCTGCCGGGAGCAGTGAATGTATATCATGGAGCGGGAGATAAGGACATCAATCTTCTGATTGATGATAATTATCTTGATCCGGTATCCGGATTCCCGGGATATAAATCTTACTGCTGCAGACTGGAAAAGAAGGAGGTGCACCATGAGTAGAGTTGTATGTGATCCGGCACTGTGTTCGGGATGCCTTGCCTGCGTAGTAGCCTGTATGGATCAGCACTATGATGAAACGAAGGCCGATGCGGTTTCACCCCGGATCTATGAGAAACGTACATCCCGGAAGAGCGGGCTTGTGAGCTATATAACCAGAAGCTGCCTTCATTGTGCGGATGCACCCTGTATGGAGCAGTGCCCGATGAAGGTGTTTGAACGGACGGAAAATGGATTTGTTGTCGCATTGCACAAAGAAAAATGTATTGGCTGCAGAACATGTGCGAGAGTCTGTCCGCATGATATTCCGAGATATGATAAAGAAGGAAAAATCGTAAAATGTGACGGCTGTGCAACCCGGGTGGCCTGTGGACTGGAACCGGCGTGTGTGAGGGCGTGCAATACGGGAGCGCTTCGCCTCGCAGAATAAAGGAGGAAGGAAGAAATGAAGAAAAAAGGATTTTGCGGCATCTGTCCGGATAAATGTCCGATTGAAGCTACTGTAGAGGACGGCAGACTGATCAAAGTAGAACCCGACAGGGACTGCCCGGGAGGGCGTGTCTGTCCGCGTGGGGCATTATCTCCACAGATCGTTTATTCAGAAAAACGGATACGGAAACCACTGATCCGCAACGGAGAGAAAGGAAGCGGAGCGTTTCGGGAGGCCACTTGGGAAGAGGCTTTAGACGCAGCGGCAGCCGGATTTATGAAAATTAAAGAGCGATATGGTGCAGACGCATTGGTAAGTTATGTGGGCAGCAGCGGAAGAGAAGCAGCAACGATGCGATGCTTTAACGGAGTGAATGCATTTTTTAAAAATCTGGGATCCCATAACGATATGAGCTGTGGATGTATCTGTAATGTCTCTTCTAATATGATGACACCTGTACTGACCTATGGTGTCCCGACGCCGAAGCTTTATCAGGATATTCCGAACAGTGAAGTCGTATTTATCTGGGGGAAAAATTCAAAAACAGATTCCGGACCGCTTACTACACTGGAACTGGTAAAGGCAGCAAAAGCGCGCGGTGCAAAAATCATTGTGATTGACCCGAGAGGAGAAGGAATGGCAGAACTTGCCGATTGGTGGATTCCGGTGATTCCGGGAGCAGACGGAGCACTCGCGGTTGCGATGCTGAAGATTATTGTGGAAGAAGAACGATATGACAAAGTATTTGTTAATGAATATACAAAAGGGTTCGATGAATTTGCAGGATATCTGAGAACGGTTTCCCTGGAAGAAATGTCAGAGTGCTGCGGTATTTCCATGGAAGACATCCGCAAATTAACAGATATTTTCTGCAGTACGACAAAGATTTCACTGATTTCATACACAGGACTGGAATATCAGCTGAGCGGTGTACAAAATAACAGAGCCATCCAGATACTTTGGGCGATCACCGGGAAAATCGATGTTCCCGGCGGAATCTGTATTGCTTCTAAGAAGAATCCGACGATTCCTCTACGACCGATGGAAACTGTGGAAGATGCTGTCGGTGCGAAAGAATTTCCGCTTTACAGCAGGCTTACCGGAAGCGGACAGTTTGTGAAAATACCGGAGGCGGTGCTGCATGACGATCCGTATCCGGTGCGGGGAATGCTGATCTGTGCAGCCTCTCCGGCCATCACATATCCGGAACAAAGCCTGTGGCACGAGGTCTATAAAAAGTTGGATTGTCTGGTGGTTCTCGACCGGTTTATGACCGATGATGCAAAATATGCTGACGTGATTCTGCCTGCCACAACTTATTATGAAGATCAGTCGGTCGTTCCGGTTCAGGGTGGCATGCGTCTGCGTAACCGAATCATAGAACCGGTCGGAGAGGCCAAAAGTGATGTGTTTATTTTACAGGAACTGGCGGAGCGAATGGGATTTGGAGACGCATATCCGAAGAACGATGAGGAGCTTATGCTCTGGATGTGCGGTGGCAACGAGCAACTGCTTGACCGGCTTAAGAAGAGTGAATATGGTGTGGTCAATCCACCTGAAATCCAATATGAAAAATATAAGACCGGAGAACTGCGCGAGGATGGTAAGCCGGGATTTCCGACTCCTTCCGGGAAATTTGAGATCAGTTCGACTTATATTGCAGAATGCGGTTATACACCGTATCCGAAATATGAGGATATCCGTTCTGTCAAAGAAATGGGAAGCAAAGAAGAATATCCACTCATTATGACAACAGCTGCAAGAAGTGCCCTAAGGTTTTGCTCATTTGGACCGGGATTAAAGGAAATAGCCGAAAGAGAACCACTTCCAACAATTGATATGAACGCAGAAGATGCAAAACGTTATGGCTTGGAAGATGGAGAAGAAGCAATCGTAGAGACAGTCTTTGGAAAAGGTGAATTCAAAGTACGCATTTGCCCGATGGCAAAAGGCAGTATACATATTGCCGGCGGTGCAGGAAGCTTCTATATGGAAGGAGAATGGAAGAAACATAATGTCAATGAAATCTGCAGTATGAAGTATTCAGATCCATTGTCCGGATTCTTGACATTCAAATCCGTACCTTGTAAAGTGACAAGTATAAAATAAAGAACATGGAGGATACTAACATGGAACGCGTTGAAAAATTTTTAAAAGAAGCAGAAACATATTATCTCGCAACGATGGACGGAAACCAGCCAAGAGTCAGACCTTTTGGAACGGCGCATATCTTTGAAGGAAAGTTATATATACAGACCGGAAAAGTGAAAAGTGTGTATAAACAGTTGAAAGAGAACCCGAACGTAGAAGTCTGCGCATGCATGAACGGAAAATGGCTTCGCGTATCAGGAGAATTGGTAGAAGATGACAGAAGAGAGGCAAGAAAATCTATGTTGGATGATTATACATCTCTTAGAGCCATGTATTCCGAAGATGATGGAAATACAGCAGTATTTTATTTTCAGAATGCAACTGCAGTATTCAGCAGCTTCACAAGTGAACCGGAGACGATTTGTTTCTAGTTTGTTTTGGGGGGGGGGGTGGGGGGGGGGGGGGCGGGGGGGGGGGGGGGGGGGGGGGGGGGGGGGGGGGGGGGGTGGGGGTGTGGGGCGGGGGCCCGGGGCCGCGGG